>DUAA01000027.1 GCA_012961055.1 Nitrospinaceae bacterium | reverse complement strand
CCGCATTCCTCGAAGGACCCAACGGCAAACTGTTTAAGGGCTTTAAGTCGGACATACCGAACTTGGATAAGAAGCTGGCGGAGTTCCCCGACCCCGAGCCGATGGTCACCGACTTCATTGAAGCTGTCCGCGAGCGCAAGAAATTCGCCCTCAACGAGGCCAACGGGCACCGCTCCTGCACACTGGTGAACTTGGCCAAGATCTCCCTGCGCACCGGCCGTCGCTTGCGATTCGATGACGCCAAGCAACGCTTCATCAACGACGAAAACGCCAACAGCTACATCAACCAACCGATGCGCGGGCCTTGGAAGCTTTAGCGGGTGGCCAATATTTATATTAGCGAGTTTTTTAAACCGAGGTTCCTATTGCGAATCTCGGTTTAATTTTTGGAAATAATGGGCATCTTGCATTCACACTCTCGATAAGGGTTATAGGAATGAGCGAAAGCCATTTTAATCAAATAGCGATTGTTGGGCTGGGTTATGTTGGTCTTCCCCTGTGTATCAGGTTTTGTGAATCTGGTATAAATGTTATTGGATTAGATGTGGATCAAGACAAAGTTGATGCCATCAATGATGGGAAGTCCTATATTAAGCACATTGATTCAGTCACAATAAAAAAACTTACATCAGAACGTAGGCTTAAAGCATCCACCAAATTTGAAGAGATTCGATCATGTGATGCGATCTTGATTTGCGTTCCAACTCCGTTGGGCCAGCACAGGGAACCTGATATTTCCTATGTTTTGGAAACGGGTAAATCAATTGCTCGATATCTCAAGGCGGATTCAAGCAAAAGAAAAAAACTGGTTGTTTTAGAGTCAACAACCTATCCGGGGACAACAGATGAGAATCTTCGTGAAGTACTTGAGACCTGTTCCGGATTAGTAGCAGGTCAAGATTTTCATTTGGCCTACTCTCCCGAAAGGGAAGATCCCGGCAGCGTTGAGCATAGCGTTAAGTCTATTCCAAAAGTGATGGGAGGCTACACTCCGGAATGCTTGAGCAAATGTGTCGATCTGTACTCAATTGCAGTGGACGAGGTTTATCCTGTTTCTTCTACAAGGTTGGCGGAGGCGACCAAGTTGACTGAGAATATTTTCAGATGTGTTAACATAGCCTTGGTCAATGAGCTAAAGATGGTTTATGGGAAGATGGGCATAAATGTATGGGAGGTCATTGAGGCGGCCGCAACCAAGCCATTTGGGTTCATGCCGTTTTATCCCGGCCCAGGTTTGGGAGGTCATTGTATTCCCATCGATCCATTTTATCTGTCTTGGAAAGCCCACGAAGTGGATACAAGAACTCGTTTTATTGAGTTGGCCGGCGAAATAAATCAATCAATGCCACAATATGTGGTTAACACGGTGACAAAGGCGTTGAA
>DUAA01000026.1 GCA_012961055.1 Nitrospinaceae bacterium | reverse complement strand
GCACACTGGGTATGGCGGTGGTGAATTTGTGCAGCAAAGGGTAGCCTCTGCGGTTACTCAGGGACTTGCTGGCAAATTTTCGTTCAAACCGGTTTTGGTTTTTGTCTTGTTTTTGTAGGTTTTGAATTGCCCGGTCATGCGATAAAGAAATGCCATCATTGGTATAAATCATATGGCAGGCCGAGCACCCTGTTGCTCTATAATCTCCAGGTCGATGTGGGCTGGCTGCGTCCAGATGACATCTCAAACATTTGGTTTTTAGAAATCCATCTACAGCATGTTCGGCTCCAGTTGGAGGGTAAGGTTGCTCCTGCTCTCCCGGAAAGAGAGAAAAAGGCATTTCATCTGAAGGTTGAGCACCCCAGGCAAATCGGGTGATGTTGATCATGCGTTTAGCCGTGGCCATAGAAGAGCGTTCGTTTTTTTTTACATGGCTGTCATGGCATTTTCCGCAGAACCTAGGAGCGTTTTTTAAGGAGGATGGGTTTGAGACCAGCCCCTTATGGGCTCGGGGCAAAGACTTGGCCCTGCGGTTTCCTCCATGGCACCGGACGCAGGAAAATCTATGGTTAGAACTGATTTCTTCAATACCCTGGTGGCAGGTGTAGCATCCGCCCTTTTTCTCCAGATATTTAATTTTAGTGAATACTTTATCAATGGAAAACCCTGATTCACGATAGAACTGTTCAATGAATTTATCAGAATCGCCATAGTTCTGAAATTGAACTCCATCCAAAGTCGTTCCCGGTTGTAAAACTTTTTCTGTGTTTCCCTGAAACCCTCGAACGCGATAGAAAGGGTCATTAAAATCAGCCGCATCAAAATTTTGTTTTGGAAGCGACTCAGGAACTGGGACCATATTTTTGGTTCCAGAATGCGTGGGAAAATGGTTTTCGACCTCAGACTCCGAAATTAATCCGTATCCTGATTGAGGATCGTCTTCAGGTGGAATGATTTGTTCAAGCAGTGTTTGCAGGTTATTTCTAGGCTCATTGGATGGAGAAGGTGGAAATTCTTCGCCGTTGCCATCATTAAATATCTGGAATGGGTTTTGGTTTTCAACATCCTGCCCTGAAGAAATGATGGGAAAGATTCCAATGCTTCCTATCTGGGTAAGCAGGATTAAAATTTTTAAAAAACGATTCATTCTGCGGTTTGCCTTAAATCCAATATTTTTTCCCGTAATCGACGGTGATTCAGGGTGCCTGCAAATTGGTAGCTGACTTTAATATCCTGATAGATAGGATCCCCGTAACTGTCATGGCAGGGAATGCAGTTTCCAACCCTTAATATCCTGTTTATTTCTTTTTGGTTAAAGGTCCTGGCTTTTAGCTGATGGGTCCCTGAAAGAGATTCCCCTCGCATGGATACTTTGGCTTGCGGTTCAAATTT
>DUAA01000025.1 GCA_012961055.1 Nitrospinaceae bacterium | reverse complement strand
GAATGGTTTCATTTTCCATAAATTGAATAATACTTTTAACGTCCATTTCTGACAGACTAAAGTTCGGCATCACAACCTTATACTTTTCTTTTAGCGCAACTGCAATCGGGTCTTTTTCAGCCAGCATAACATCCGGTTCTTTTAACCATCGAATTAGCCACTCCGGTTCACGAACCTTACCCACGCCAAAAAGGTCGGGGCCTATCTGCGGGGCATGAGGGATCTTTGCAATTCCACCACTTATTACGTGACAGGAAGAACACATATTCCTGAATTTCATTTCACCATCAGTAATCTGGCGAAGTACGGGTGCGTCTTCGTATTTATTTCGATTTTTACGCGGTTGTTTCCAATTATGTAACCAGTTGCCCATTTGATTGGCAATGACGTACGGGTTTTCCAGAGGTGAGCGTTTAACCCACCGACCAAGCGCCTGGTTACCAATCACCAGATTCACATTGTGGTCAGATAACTCGCGCTCGTCTTCATCGATTGTGCTGATATAAAGTCCCATTTTTTTACGTAACAACCTGATGTCTTCTTCATCACCAGTAAGAAATGTCCAACCGTTACCAATCTTAAACTTTTTCGAGTAGGCATCTAAAACTGCAACGGAATCCCGATCGGGATCGATAGTTATCGAATAGAAAAAGATGTCCTTGCCCATGCGATCACCGAGTATTTGGGATACAGCTTTCAGGCGGGCAGTTTCTACCGGGCACATCTCTCCACATGAGGTGTAAATAAAATTGACAGCGACTACTTTATCTTTGATCAGATCGTCAAAAAAACGTACTTTCTCACCTTTAGAAGTCGTTAATTCGATATTAGGGAAATAGTCTTTACCCCATATATCATTCGATTTTCTTCTCGTTGCAGGCGCATGTTTTACAGCAGGTTGTTTATGGTCAGATAAATCCTGCTTTGTTTCGACAGGATCTTTTTCACTATGTTGAGTATCAGCCATCGCACTCAATGGTGAAAAGCAGAAGAGGCCGATCAACCCCGCCGCTAGCGAATTAAACCGATGCTTTAACATTTTCTTTTGATCGAATTGTGAGTTCATGATTATTCTCGAAATTCCAGTCATCATTACGGCTGGTGATTTTGTTGCCCTTAACTTTAGTCTTTTAGATGTAAAAAACTGCATACAAAGGTGATGCCTTTGTGATTTCAAAAGCTGATTTTTAAAGAAAGGCCGGAGGGCATTCACATGCCGCCCCGGTTGGTTTCAAGTTTTCCCTGGTTTTTTAATTGGTTGGTATATCGCCAGCAGGTCCAACGCCACTACCTTCACGGAAGGTTGGCAGCGCAACCGTATCGATGTACTCCACACCATCCCAGGTCGGGATTACCGAAGGCATTATCTGAACCTGTCCCGGATGCTCAATATCC
>DUAA01000024.1 GCA_012961055.1 Nitrospinaceae bacterium | reverse complement strand
CTCAAGCAAGAGGCAGAGGAAAAAGATAAACGACTTCGGGAATATATTGCCGCCTACAAAGTAAAATCGGGAGAAGACGATGAGTTCCGAGAGCGTCTCGAAAAAGATAATGAAATTCGTCTCGATCAGTTCAAAGCAAATCTATTCTCACGGTTGATCCCTATTCTCGATAACTTGACCAGAGCCATTCAAACCACTGACGCAAATAAGGATTTTGATAGCCTTAATCAAGGTGTAGAAATGGTCGCAAAACAATTCGCCCGAGAACTTAAGAATAATAACGTGGAAAAGATTGACACTCTAAACCGGAAGTTTGACCCAAAGACTGACGAGGTCGTCATGACTGAGGAAACAGCGGATCCCGAAAAAGATAATACGATTGTTCAGGAACTGGAACCGGGATATGTTTTTAAGGGGAAGTTAATCAAAGCCGCAAAGGTAAAAGTGGCCCATTTAAAAACCCCTTAATAGGGAAATTGTTTAGTAATGGCCCAAGCTTTGCGACAAGCTGGATTTAATGGGATCCATTCACTCTTATTGGAAATTCACGACACATGAACCAACGCGATTATTATGAAGTACTTGGTGTTTCTCGAAATGCCGATGAAAGCGAACTGAAAAAAGCCTACCGTCAACGTGCCCTTAAATACCATCCAGATAAGAATCCCGGAGATAAACAAGCAGAGGATAAATTCAAAGAAGCATCCGAGGCTTACAACGTCCTCAAAGATTCTGAAAAACGACAAATCTATGACCAGTACGGTCATGATGGACTTAAGGGGCAAGGTTTCGGTGGTTTCGATGATATCGTCTCTCAGTTTGGAGATATATTTGGCGACTTCTTTGGCGGAAAAGAACAGCAAAGATCCGGCTCTGACCTTCGTCTCGATATTTCTATATCTTTCAAGGAAGCTGTGTTTGGAGCTCAAAAAGAAGTGGAGGTCAGCAAGCACAATCCCTGTGGAACCTGTGAAGGGTCTGGGTCGAAACCAGGCCACAGACCTCAACCCTGCCGAACCTGTCGAGGCACAGGTCAGGTAGTTCGTGCTCAGGGCTTTTTTAGTGTCCAAGCCCCATGCCCAGATTGCCGAGGTGCAGGTCAAGTCATTACTCATCCCTGCATCGAATGTCGTGGAGATGGTCGGGTTCTTAAAAACAAAAATCTATCCATTAATATTCCGGCGGGTGTCGACGATGGCTCCCGTTTAAGATTAAGAGGAGAAGGCGAACCAGGCCCAGGGGGCCTTCCTCCTGGAGATCTATATGTCATCATGCATGTTGCCGCACATGAATTTTTTCATCGTGAAGGTCAGGACATCCATTGCCGCATGAATTTGACATTTTCACAAGCCGCTTTGGGGACAGAAATTCAGGTCCCCCTTCTTGAGGATGGAAAAACAAAAACCATCTCAATTAAGGCAGGAGTACAAACCAATACGGCCCACCGAATCTCAGGCGCAGGGGTTCCGCAATTACGGGGTCATAGTAAAGGCGATCAAATTATTCATTTAAATATTGAAACACCAAAACGTCTGAATAAGAAACAAAGGGATTTGTTTAAGGAACTGGCGGAATTGGACGGAAAACCCATTAAAGAAACAGTAAAAGGATTTTTTCAAAAGTTAAGAATGTAGTAATTCCTCTCTCCTTGCTTTTCTTTAGGCATTTGACTAATGCTTAAGTTAACCTGCATCTGAAGCGCGCTAAACCGGTTTAGTTTGTTTACGAGCACCACTTTTTGATAGTAGTAACCGGTGCGTTCCGGCCCTTCGCATAAATCAATCAAATCTCATTAAGGTTTTTTAATTTCACATTAATGATCATTTAATTTTCAGGTTTTACTATCACTGTGCACCTGAGAAGTATTTTCTCGCAACATATCGTTCTACATTAAAAACTCAAATCGAGTTGGAGGCACCCCATCATGTTTAAAGCTTTTAAAGTTCCAAAAACATTTTGCCTGTTCATTCTATTATTCTTTCCTCTTTCATGCGGAATGGGAACTTCAGGTTTATTCTCTACAAACTCTGCATTTGGGTTAAGCACCAAAGCGAACCCGGTCGGAACCAATATGATCGTAGAGATTGCTAAGAAACAAAATCCCTCAGTTGTATTTGTCACTTCCAAAACCAAGTTTCAAAGAGCAAAGAGTAATACACCTTATCGGAAATTTGTTCCGCCAAGAGGAGCTAGGCCATTCACACCTCCACCTGATCGAGGTAACGGTACGGGCACAGGATTTATTATTGATGCCGAAGGACATATTTTAACCAACAACCATGTAATCGAAAATGCTGACATCATCAAAATTACTCTACAAAATGAGAAAGAATATGAAGCACAACTGATCGGTTCAGATCCCAAGACAGACATCGCTCTGATAAAGATTATCAAAACAGGCGAAGAAGATAACCCCTTTAAATTTTTAAAAATGGGTGACTCAGATGACCTGGAAGTTGGCGAATGGGTGGTCGCTATAGGCAATCCATTTGGTCTATCCCATACCGTGACCACAGGAGTTGTCA
This sequence comes from Nitrospinaceae bacterium, assembly GCA_012961055.1. Classification (GTDB taxonomy): domain Bacteria; phylum Nitrospinota; class Nitrospinia; order Nitrospinales; family VA-1; genus LS-NOB. The sequence goes on along the minus strand of DUAA01000024.1, from coordinate 5,571 downwards.
GCGCAAAAGGTCGACACATTGGTGCCGGCCCCTATGATGAATTTATACAAACGGATGCATCTATAAACCCCGGCAACAGTGGGGGTCCATTACTCAACATGAATGGGGATGTAATAGGAATTAATACAGCAATTTATTCTGGCAGTGGCGGCAATGTGGGCATTGGTTTTGCTCTCCCCATTAATATGGCCAAAGGCATCCTAAGTGACTTAAAAAATAAAGGCAGAGTAACACGAGGTTGGCTAGGTGTCATGATTCAAAAAATCACGCCAAAATTACAAGAGTCGTTCCATCTCAAAAACACAAGGGGCGCACTGGTCAATGATATCGCTCCTCAGGGTCCTGCTGATCGTGGAGGTATGAAGCGCGGCGATATCATTATCAGGTTTGACGGTATGGACATCTCCTCGATAGAAACACTACCTAAGCAAGTAGCATCCATAAAACCTGGAACTTCTGTGGACATCGAGGTGATTCGTGAAGGAAAACCTAAAATACTGAAGATAAAAATAGATCCAATGAAGATGGAAAAACCCGCCTGATTTCCCCTGCCTGCAGTTGACAGGCTATCTCCTGAATGGGTACTGCCCGGCAGCTCTGCCAGGGGCAGTACCCATTCTAATTTTTTCTATTTATTCTAAAAACTGACTATGGGGAAGCTGGGTTGCCCCCATAAGGTGAAGATCTACTGACCTCGCAGCTTCGCGCCCTTCGGCAATGGCCCAGACCACAAGCGACTGCCCGCGAGTCATATCTCCAGCAACGAAAATGCCATCCACGCTGGTCATTTTTTTTTCGTCACAGGCCACATTACCACGATTATCCAATTCCATTTTCAGTTCCTGAAGCAAACCTTCATGGATGGGGTGAATAAAACCCATGGCCAAGAGAACCAGTTCCACATCCAATTCAAACTCTGACCCTGGAACTTCTCCCATTTGTGGACGACCCGTTTTGGGATCTGGATCGCCAAATTCTACCTTCACCCCATGAATTTTGGAAACCTTACCCTCCATACCAGTAAACTTTTTAGTGGCTACACAAAACTCAGTAATTTTGTCCTTTCCTTCATGCTCATTAGCTTCCGCATGTGAAGTGGAAACCCTGAATATTTTTGGCCATTGTGGCCACGGATTATTTTCCGTTCTTTCCTTAGGGGGTTCCGGCAAAAGTTCAAACTGATAAACATTTTTTGCACCTTGCCGGAGCGAAGTCCCCAGGCAATCTGAGCCAGTATCTCCGCCACCGATGATCAAAACATTTTTATCTTTAGCTGTGATTGATATATCCTCAGGAATAATATCTCCCTCATTACGTTTATTCTGTTGAGGAAGAAAATCCATAGCAAAGTGGATGCCTTCGAGGTCCCGACCATCCACCGGAATATCTCGAGGTTTTTGAGAACCGCCACAAAGTACCACCGCGTCAAATTCATTTTTCAGTTCAATAGCCGATTTATCAACTCCGATGTTGACCCCTGCCTTGAAAATGACACCAGATTCTTCCATCAGCTTTATCCGTCGTTTAACAATTTCCTTATCCAGTTTGAAATGTGGAATGCCATACATCAAGAGCCCACCGATACGATCATCTTTTTCAAATACCGTGACCTCATGACCTGCCGTATTCAACTGTTCAGCGCAGGCGAGCCCCGCAGGTCCCGATCCGACTATCGCTATTTTTTTTCCGGTACGATATTCGGGTTGATGGGCTTTGATGAATCCCATTTCAAATCCTTTTTCCGCAATCATCTCCTCAATTTTACAAATCGTGACTGCGGGTTCAGATATACCCAGTACACAAGCACCCTCGCAAGGAGCAGGACATACGCGCCCAGTGAATTCAGGGAAATTATTGGTTTTCTGCAATAACTCTACCGCTTCCTGATATCGGCCTCGATAGACCATATCATTCCAATCGGGAATCAGATTTCCAAGAGGACACCCGGCCTCACTCTGGCAAAACGGAACACCGCAATCCATACAACGGGCACCCTGTTGCTGATATTTTTCTTCAGGGAAAGGAACATAGCATTCCTTCTGATCCTTGAGCCGTTCCTCAACTGCCCGGCCTGACGGTGTCTCCCGCCCGTATTCCATAAACCCTTTAATCGCACCCATTAAGCTTTCAATATCCTTTCGTTATCTTCAAGCAACCAGTATTTCATCTTTTCTTTTTCGCTCTTCCAGGACCCGACGATAATCTGTTGGGTAAATTTTGATAAACTTTGGCAGAGTCTCTTCCCACTCATCCAGTACTTTTTTAGCAACACTGCTTTGTGTGTACTGAAAGTGTTTCTCAATCAAACCCTTCAATTGTAAAATATCTTCGGATTCATCAACAGGAAGCAGATCAACAATGCTCTGATTGCAGTGAATGGGGAACGTGTTATCTCGATCCAGAACGTAGGCTAATCCTCCGCTCATTCCAGCAGCAAAATTTCTCCCTGTGGAACCCAGAACCACAACGACACCTCCCGTCATGTATTCACAACCATGATCGCCAACCCCTTCCACTACTGTTTGTGCGCCACTGTTGCGCACGGCAAACCGCTCCCCACCAATTCCTCTAAAAAATGCTTGCCCGGAAACAGCCCCATATAGAATAGTATTACCAATCAAAATATTATCTTCTGCAACCAGAGTCGACTCCGCTGGAGGGTAAATAATAATTTTCCCTCCAGAGAGTCCTTTCCCAACATAATCGTTGGCATCGCCCGCCAAATTAAACGTCACACCCGGAGCCAGAAAAGCCCCAAAACTTTGTCCAGCAGAACCTTTGAAATTAAAACAAATCGTGTCGGAGGGGAGCCCTTCTTCGCCATACTTCTTTGAAATCCGGTAACTGAGCATTGCACCCGTTGCCCTATCAGTATTTACAATGGGGACCTCTTCCTTAATCTGCTGCTTACTCTCTAAAGCTGCTGCACTCATTTTAATCAGTTTGTGATCCAGAATATCATTCAAGTCACCACTCAAATCCTGGGTACAAACATTACGAATAGGGATAGTTGCATCAACATCTGGTTTATACAAAATTCGACTGACATCGACGCCATGAGCTTTCCAGTGGTCTACTGCAAATTCGGCCTCAAGAAAATCTACCTTGCCGATCAAATCATCAAACTTTCGTACCCCTAACTGAGCCATGATCTCGCGAACCTCTTCCGCAATAAACCTAAAAAAGTTAACGACATGCTCGGCCTTACCATCGAATTTTTCCCTTAGAGCGGGGTCTTGTGTTGCAATTCCAACAGAACAAGTATTGAGATGACATTTTCGCATCAAGATGCAGCCCATAGTCACCAGCGCAGTGGTCGAAAAACCAAATTCATCGGCTCCCAAAATAGCACCAATTACTACATCGCGGCCGGTTTTAAGCTGGCCATCAACCTGCACTCGAATCCGTCCACGTAAATCATTGAGCACTAGAATCTGTTGGGTTTCGGAAAGTCCTAATTCCCAAGGAAGCCCTGCATGTTTGATAGAAGTTTGCGGTGAAGCTCCGGTGCCTCCATCATGACCGGCTATGAGCACTCCTTCAGAATGAGCCTTGGAAACACCCGCCGCAATGGTCCCCACACCTGCTTCGGCAACCAGCTTAACGCTGACCCTGGCATCTGGATTGGCGTTATGAAGATCGAATATCAATTGTTGTAGATCTTCAATGGAATAAATATCGTGATGCGGTGGAGGTGAGATCAAAGCCACACCCGGTGTGGAATTACGAATCTTGGCGATATATTCGCTGACCTTATGTCCCGGTAACTGTCCCCCTTCTCCGGGCTTGGCCCCCTGCGCAATTTTTATCTGCATTTCGTCCGCATTGGACAAGTAAAAACTGTTCACCCCAAATCGACCGGAAGCCACTTGTTTGATGGAACTCCTGCGAGAATCTCCATTTGCATCAGGAGTATAGCGAGAACTGTCTTCTCCACCTTCACCTGTATTGCTTCTTCCACCCAACCGGTTCATGGCAATAGCCAGAGTCTCATGTGCTTCACGGGAAATGGAACCGATGGACATAGCACCGGTGCAGAAACGTTTGGTGATTTCCTCAATCGGCTCAACCTCATCAATAGATATCGAGTTGGACTCTTTAAACTTGAACAATCCACGCAGGGTGCACTGACGGGTGCTTTCATTGTCGGCAACTTTAGAAAACTTTTTAAAGGTTGCATAGTTGTTCGAGCGGGTAGCATGCTGCAATAATCCGATAGCATTCGGATTGAGCATGTGCTTCTCCTCACCTCGACGCCAATGATAATCTCCCCCAAGTTCAAGAATAGAAAACAAGTCTTTGGCGAACCCTTTTTCATGCCGTGCCACCGCCTCTTTAGCCAGCACTTCCAACTCAGCACCACTAACTCGGGAGGGTGTCCCGGTAAAATAATTTTCGATCACACTTTCACTCAACCCAACTGTTTCAAAAATTTGTGCTCCACGATAACTCTGGATGGTGGAGATGCCCATCTTCGCTGTGATTTTGAAAAGCCCTTTTCTCGTTGCCTTAATAAAATTAGATATTGCCGTGTCGGCATCGAGTTTTTCAATGAACAATCCATCCTCAGCAATTTGCGCAACGGTCTCATAAGCCAGATACGGATAAATCGCTCCAACGCCATAACCGATTAACAAGGCAAAGTGCATCATTTCACGAGCTTCACCCGTCTCGACCACCAAACCCACTCGAGTGCGTGTCCGTTCCCGCAGGAGATGATGGTGAACGCCGGCGGAAGCAAGCAGGCTGGGTATGGGTGCCAACTCCGGATTCATTCCCTTATCAGAAAGAACCAAAATAGTGGCCCCCTCTTCTATCGCCTTTGAGGCTTGTTCGCATAATTTATCGAGAGCCTTTTTCAATCCGGTTTCTCCCTCTGATACAGGAAAAAGCATTGGCAGCTCTGCCACTTTCAAATCAGTCTGATTCAATTCGCGAATTTTTTCCATTTCATGACCAGTGAGAATGGGATGTTCCACTTTCAACTTGCGGCAATGTTCCGGAGACTCATCCAAGAGATTCCATTCCTTACCTAGAGTTGCTTCCATGGACATAACCAGCTCCTCGCGGATTGAATCAATGGCCGGATTGGTCACTTGTGCAAAAAGTTGTTTGAAATAATTAAACAGAAGTTGGGGCTTTTCTGACAACACCGCTAAAGGAGTATCGTTGCCCATGGAACCTGTAGCTTCCATGGAAGTGGCAATCATAGGACTGATCACGAACTTCAAATCTTCAACGGTATAACCAAAAGCAACTTGTCTGCTTAAAATAGAATCAAAATCGGGCTTAAATTGATACCCCGTGTCAGGAAGGTTTTTGAGATTAACCTGGTTCTCTTTAACCCAATCTGTATAGGGTTTTTGAGTAGAAATTTTTTCTTTGATTTCTTCATCTGAAATGATGCGCCCTTCATTGATATCTATCAAAAACATTTTTCCCGGTTGCAAACGTCCCTTATACGCAATATTTTCTTCCTCGACTGGAACCACCCCTACTTCGGAGGCCATAATAACCAATCCATCTTTCGTTACATAATAACGTGAGGGACGTAAACCATTCCGATCCAAC
>DUAA01000023.1 GCA_012961055.1 Nitrospinaceae bacterium | reverse complement strand
TGAGCGTTTGGATTCTTTTTTTTGATTTGCAATCATTTCTAGCAATGCATCAGTGTGTTCCACGGCTGATAGGGCAGTCTGTCTTGGTGTGGGCCTCAGTACTTCTTTCCTGACAATAATTGCCTGCATGACCATGACGGCTATAGCATCCCTTCTTGTTAAAAAACTACTCATCAGTTTATCCTTTCAGGCAGGTTTGTTTTATTGTGAGAGTTTCTGGGTTGAGACAGGATGTACCCATTTGTTTTGGGGATTTGGTACAACTTGATATTTTCAAATATGCTGGATAGCTTCAACATCTCTAAAGTATCTTTAACCCTCGTATTTATGCCGATCACCTTGAAGGTTTTATCTGTAGCCTCACTGATTCGGAGACATTCGACCAGAAGAGCAACAGCAGACGTGTCAATGCTGTTCACTCGGGACAAGTCAAGGATCACATTATGTTTCTTAATTCGAGACAAGACCTCCTCGCGAAGCCATGAGCTCACATGTTTGTCAAAATCTCCAGTCAACTGAAAAGCAACTGTCTTCTCATTTAACTCTGTGACCCGAAAACCGGAATAATTCAGATTAATCACAACTGATCTCCTTTGTTTGAATTTGGGCAGTATTCTTCCCTTACTCTTATAGTTAGAGATCTCGGAAGAAAGTTACTGCTTTAAATTTTATTTATGGAAACCTTCAGGCAAGAGTACGGAGAGGACGAATACCACTTAATGCAAGGGGGATAAATCTTGTTCGAGAAGTATTGTTCACTCGAACAAAAGGACTATAAAAGAAAACAGTCCTCAGACAGGATTATCTGAGGACTGCCGAACCAGACAGCTGGGTCAAGTACAAATGAGTTTCATTACTGTATCATCACTCCACTCGAATTTTTCTTTTCCAACATTTATAGCTGCTACCAGGTTCTCAGGAGGCTCACTCGAATCTATGCTTATATCATCGCCATTGAGCATCTCTATTTTTAGTACAAGGTCACTCTCGTTAAGAGACAAAAACTGCTTTTCAATATCAGCCATTAAACTCCCTTCGCCTTCAACGGCAGTTGTATTAGTCTGCAATAAAGGTGGATTTACGGAAAACTTGAAACTTTTTTCTCTATCACTTTTCTCAGCAAGACTCTCGTATAACTTATACCCTGCAGGAAAGTTCCAACCAAACTCCCTTTTAAAGAAGACCAGTAGCTTCTTGTTGAGTTCATCATATAGTTTCCATCTTGCATCATAGTCTTTGCATTTATACCTTTTCTCTCTACCTCCATCAGGATAAATGTAGGCACTTCCAAATGAAAAGGTATGTGGCTCAAAACAAAGAATTTCTATCAGCATTTTCCAGGTTTTTGTTTCCTGGCTCCTGAATCCCATTTGTTCACAACTGTATTCAACCGCTGGCTTATCTGAATGTTTCAGGAGAATGCTGGAGTCGCTCTCAAAAGACATACTTATTTTGGAAACTTTATCCTCTAGCTCTATTAACTCTTCTGGAGAAACTATAGGGTCAGAAGTCAAGGGCGTGGAGGAGCTATCCAGCGCATTGCTCACTGAAAGAAGATTTGTAAGGGTCTCTATATGCCTCTGGCTTGTAGCTATCAAGCTCAACAGATCATTTTTGTCGAAACTAAGGTTAGTTCTTGTATTCATCTCGTAATTCCCCAATTAGGGTTCAATGTAATAGAGCAATGGTTCCTACTCCATATATTTGACGGTCTGGGTGAACTACAGAGATTTGGGTGGGGGGCTGGTTATTCCTGTGATATATGAAGAGAAATTATCGATGAAGGAGATCACATCTCCATTCAGAGACAGAGTGTTCCCAAAGAAACTATTTGAGCTGAGGTATGTCGGGCTGGTAGGTGGATCAAAGCTTGCCTGACTCCTTGCCTGTGTCATGTCACTTGGATAGCCAAGGCTCGCTGACAGCCACTTAACGAACTTTTCGAAAGTCTTGAAAACCAAAGGTTCCTGCAAGGGTTTACCTTGTGACTTCAAAACGGTCTCGGGAAATTCATAAGAGACAACGGGGTTCTCCGGAGAAAAGATATCATTCTTGTCTGGATAAGTGATGTGGGCTACAGCCTCAAGCGGTTGAAGATTGCCTGATGAAATAACATCGACAGGCTCTTCCTTGTCTAATACGTGGATAGAACCGTCAACTTGTATTCTTATAGTCAACTTGTTCCCCGGAAAGATCAGGTCGGGGTTATCAAGACCATTTATTTCTGCCAGCCTTGCAGGATCTATATTAAACCGCTGAGAAATACTCCATATACTTTCATTCTTCTGGACAGTGTGAACGATCTGTCTAGGCTGGCTATATTTTTTCTGCAAATTAGCAATACTGGGATAGGCAAAAGCAGTCTCGGTGATGAACAATGTCATCACAAAGAAAATAGTCAGGATTGAATTTATTCTCATAAGGCGTGGTCTTATTTATCAAGGTACTTCACAAAAATACAATTTGTTAAGTATTAATGTCAAACAAATATGGCCAAACTAAAATTATTATTTTTTAATGAACTTCAAAACTTTTAACTCCACCCTCTCTTTAAAAGTACAGGAAAGATCCACAATCCTACAGATTTGAGAAAGTAAATTAAAAAAATATTGGAGTGACTCAAAAAAAACAACATCAATCCTGGTAAAGGGGAAATACTCAGATTAAAATTAATGAGGGCATTGGGGATTTCTTTAAGAACAGGAATTACAAAAGATTTCATAATGAGAAACGTGTTATGCGTTGTCCCAATACAAAATGCAAGGCACTGCTATGAATGATGCTCACCAAAACCCAGGACCTGAGAAAATCCCAACTTTTACTTGCCGAATTAACCGATCATTATCCGAGGATACTTAAGTCGTTTACTGAACGTGGCTCAACAAAATCTTTGACTCCAGAATTGATTTGTTGCCATTGGCCTTTTCTTGAGCCATTTTAAAATGTTCAGTTGCTTCACCGTGTTTTCCCAGTTTATCGAGTGAAATCGCTTCGTTGTAATGAACCTCTCCCAGAGAAGAGTCCTCCGCTGCGGCTTGCTGAAAATGCTTGAGGGCTACATCGTAATGTCCTTCTTTATAATGGGAAATACCTTCCTCATTATGCCCGTTAGCTTCTGCGTTGGAACCTTCAGGTAATGGCAAAGGACCTTCAGCAATAATAGTGGCATTACCCGCTGACTCAGTCGTCTTGGCATCTTCCTTTTCGCCACCACAACCCACGGTTAAAATAAGACTTGTTAAAGTCAATAATAATAGTTTTTTCATTAGTTCTTTCTCCTTATAACTGGATAAAAAATATTTTCGTTACCATTTATCATAAAAACCTAAGACCACCAGTCCTTAACTTTCTTTTAACCATCATACAGGATAGCCAGTCTGACATCAAACAACGCTTTCGCAATATCAATTCCATCAACGATAACATCGGCAACGATCCTAAAATATTTTTCACGTTAATCAAGATTAGGGTGTGCTCTAATAAAATTTAAAGTAAAAAATTTTTAAATTGGTTTGCTTCTGTTTTCCACAGCACTTTCTAAGTAAGAATTCCTATTGTTTTTTTCTACCTTGCCAAAGTCCACGATAGAATGTTCAAACAATCCAAAAAAATCACATGTTTAAATAAACTAAAGCTTATAATCGGTAGTGGGTTGAAGGATTCTCAGTTTCTTATATAGAACTGTTAGACCATGAGAAGTCTTCAAAAAAAGTATAACTTCTGTTGGGGAATAATCCGTGAATCAGGAACAAGTTACAATTTTTTCAATTCTTACCTGTATTCTTGTTCTGTTCGCATGGGGACGGATTCGTTATGACGTGGTCGCTTTCATGGGACTCATCCTGTGTGTTTTTCTGGACCTGGTTCCTGCTCAAAATGCCTTTACCGGTTTTTCCCATCCAGCGACGATCACCGTGGCAGTGGTACTTGTCCTGAGTCGGGGTCTGGCCAATTCCGGAGCGGTGGATATGGTTGTGAGATATGTGATGTTCACGGTCAAGCGTGTTTCCCTTCATGTGGCTATGCTTTCCGGGATCTCGGCGGTATTTTCCATGGTGATGAATAATGTGGGTGCTTTGGCCCTTTTAATGCCCGTGGGGATTGAATCGTCCAAGAAAGCCAAACGGTCCCCTGCAGTGATCCTGATGCCAATGTCCTTTGCATCCATCCTGGGTGGCCTTGTTACTCTCATTGGGACACCGCCTAACATCATCATCGCCAACTTTCGCAAGGATGTAAAGGGAGAGCCATTTTCAATGTTTGATTTCTCTCCCGTGGGCGGGGTGGTAGCGATCGCGGGCGTTGCCTTCATCGCTTTGGCGGGCTGGAGGTTGATTCCAAAAAAAAGACGGGCACGCGTCGCTGATGAGGAGTTGATCTCCATCGACAATTATATTACCGAAATTCGCGTGCCAAAAGATTCAGAATTGATCGGTATGTCTCTTCGGGAACTCGACAAACAGGCGGAAAATCTGGATGTCGAGATCGTCGGAATAGTAAGGAACAAACGTCGCATTCTAGCTGCACTTCGTCATGAAGAAATAAACAGCGGGGATCTCTTGATTGTTGAAGCCGGACCGAAGGAACTTGACCAATTTGTGACCGAGACGAAACTGGAGTTGGTGGCAGGGGACACAAATAAAGCTTCCCTTTTGCAATCAAAAGATACTAAGACGATGGAGGTAGTCGTCCAACCACGCTCACGAATGGAGGGACAAACATTCACCTCACTTCGGCTCAAAATTCGATACGGTATTCATTTGCTCGGAGTATCCCGCCAAGGGACACCAATCTACAAACGTCTTCCACAAGTACAGTTTCGTGGCGGTGACGTCCTACTACTTCAAGGCGATTCCGAAAGTCTTGCTGAGTTAGTATTATCATTAGACTGTCTCCCTTTGGCAGCACGCAGGCTCAATTTTGGAACCGGGAAAAAGGCAGGGTTAGCGATAGGAATTTTTGCTGTAGCCATCATTGCCGCGACAATAGGTTTTGCCTCACTTCATATAGCCCTTTCAGCCGCAGCAATCGCGATGGTGATCTTCAATATTGTGCCGGTCCGGAATATTTACCGGGAGATTGACTGGCCTGTCATCGTTTTGCTGGCATCAATGATCCCAATAGGTGGGGCTATGGAATCCACAGGAGGGACTGAACTAATTGCTGAAGTCATTCTTGGTCTGGGTAAAAACCTAACTCCCGCCCTCATCCTAACCCTGGTTTTGATCATTACCATGACCTTGTCAGACGTGATGAACAACGCGGCGACTGCTGTGGTTATGGCTCCGGTAGCAGTAAGCATTTCAGAACAACTCGGAGTCAACATCGATCCTTTCCTCATGGCCGTCGCTGTTGGTGCGTCGTGCGCTTTTCTCACTCCCATTGGTCATCAGAACAACACATTGATCATGGGCCCGGCTGGATACCGGTTCGGAGATTACTGGAGGATGGGATTACCACTCGAAATTTTGATTACAGTTCTTGCTGTTCCTATGATCCTCGCCGTCTGGCCTCTCTGAATTTTTCTCGATCCAATTATAATAAACCTAGAATGTAGAAAAAACCTGAATCGCTTCCCTCCTGTCTTATTACAAAAACCAAATCAGAAAAGTTCGAAAATGTTCTCGCAGCAGTAGCTGAAGAAGCCTTGAAGTAATGAAAGACAACCATTCATTATGACCCCTTTAAGAAGAGGAAAGCTAAAGAAAGTGGTCATGGCGTGAGATTGTCTATCCTATCTTTTTTTCGCAACGGAAATCGGATTCAGAAATCCAGTGGATCTTCAGGTAATGGGGAACTTTGGTGTCGCGGTCGATCTTCGCCGATTGAATCTGGGCTGGGGTCAGGTTAATGGAGTAACGCAAGATCGCCTTGCTGAGATTGGTCCATTGTAAGTCGGTATCCTGCAACCACGCCGAAGACAGATACGCCCCTGTGAGATTGGCTTCCGTGAACAAGGTCTTACGAAGATCGGCTTTGAAGAACTTTACTTTTTCAAGATTAGCCTTTCGTAAATCGGCTTTCCTTAGATCCGCCTCACTGAAGTCGACGCCGCGAAGATCAAAGTCACTGAAATCGACTTTTCTCAGTTTTGCTTTTATGAAGGAGCATCCGCCTAAATCCGCGCCATTAAACTTCACTCCCGGACAATTGGTTTCGTTGAGGTTGGCACCTCGCAAATCTGAACCCGCTAAGAAGGCTTTGGTGAGATTCGCGCCTTGCAAATTAGCTCCGTTGAGTAGGGTCATATAGAAATTAGCTTTCCTGAGGTTGGCATTGCTCAGGTTAGCGCCATTGAAGTCGACGCAATCCAGATCGGGTTCGATGTGTGGATTGTTTTCTCTCCAGATGTTCCACCTCGCTACGGAACTCCTGAGCAGTGAAATATGCTCCCGGTTCGCCACTTTATTTAAAGTTTTTTAAGAGTATTATTTCAGCGGATTCATCACTCACACTGATTCTTAATTTTCTTCCTACCATATTACTTTATAACCATTTTTTGTTCATCGTGCTGATTTAACGGTAGTTTTTTCTATATAAGGAAACTAGCGTTTTCTCTTCAGAATTGCTTTCGTAATAAACTCTCACTATGAGGCTTAATAAATATTTTCATAATGTTAAGCCCTCCACTCTAAACAAAGTCGAACCTATCGTTTCCCTGTCAGTAGATAAACCACTTTGTTTTCCAGAGCTTTAGAAGTAAGGCCCACTGATTTTGCCACATTAAGAGCGTTGTCTAAAGAATCTTTCTGAACAGTGACAAGGTGGGTGGCCAACCAGGCGGCGGCTCGGTTTCCACTGGAGCAATGAATCATAATTGGAACATCTCCTTCCTGTAGCACAGCCTTTCCAATCTTTTTACTAATGGAAGCGTTCAGTTCCTTCCTCCCGGAAACAGGGAAGCTATAATATTTCAATCCCAACTCCTCCACGAATGGCTGTTCATCAAAATCTGTCTCCAAGGGTTCCCTCAGGTTTATTACAGCTACGCCGCCCAGTTCTTTGAAATGTTTAAAGGCCGCTTCATTGGGCTGTCCAGCAAAGTAGAGGTTTTTATATTGCAGCACCTGTTCAAGGTTCCCAAAATTCTTATGGGTTGAAACTGTCTCAACCTTTGGTTGATCTGCTCCAGAATCAGCATAGCTCATTGCCTGGTCACCGAACAAGACCAGCAACGATAAAACCATTAGAGAAAAAAGATAATGCTTCATGATCTTGAACTCCTTGATAAAAACATAATAAAGATTTTTTCAAACATCTAAGCTGAATGTAGCATGAAAAATTCGGGTTCAGTTTCGGTTTCGGGCTCTGACAAAAAACCTGAGGTGGGACCGCTAAAGCATTGCGGAAAGCCGTAGGGGTATTCGATGTTTGACCCCCTTTTTTACGGCCATTAATTTGGCGGTCTTTAACCTATTGAAAAGTATAGCCCCAAGGTCCACCAAATTTAACCAAAACTCCTTGATTTATAAGGGGTTTATCCTTTTGAGTATTCCTAGCCCCACACTGGACCCCACATTATACTGCTACTTGAATGGATGCATTCACTCACCAATACCACGGGAAATCCTGTAAGGGTCTGTAACCTACCCTGCTCCAGGGAGCATGCAGGAGTACCGACTGAGGGATTGACTGAGGGCTAAGTAAGCTAATAACCCGGAACGTAGTGTAGGGTTATTAGCGTTAGACCGAAGGAAAGAGCGAGGGAGAGTACGTATGCAATGCGACCGGCCTGACAAACACTTTTAAATAAGATCCTCTTTATTAAATAACGCTATTAGCAAAGTTGGTGCAGACCAAAGGATTAAAGTTGATGTTTAGTCTTTTGACTGTGAGCTTGCAGAAGCTTGTGATGATTTTCCCTATATCAGTGGACAGTTAATAAGCCACATTTAATCGATAAAGGCACCGATATTTACAAATATCAGGGTGATACCTCACTTAAATACTCACTCCCATAAATATGATAGAAAACATAGAATATATGGAAAACATTGAACTGGTGAAAACCCTTATGGGGTAAGGATACCAAGGGAACAGGAATACCTCCAAGGCCTACAGGCTACAAATCATCAACACTGTCTGTTCCTTTCTTTTTGTGCCTTTCAATAGCAAGCTTTTTTGA
>DUAA01000022.1 GCA_012961055.1 Nitrospinaceae bacterium | reverse complement strand
ACATTCTTCAAACTTTCTTTCTGAGCCAATTCTTTCGCGCCCACCTCTCTCAAAAATTGGGCTTTCAAGTTCAGCACTTGTCCGTCCTTGCTCAACCTGTTTCGGATCAACTCATCTATATCTGGCATAAATTACACTCCCCATCTCAAGTCTACCCGGCACCCGGGATTACCTTAGCTTCAAATCCATATTCGTCATAAATGCTGAAACCTTCCTGAATCATCTTTTTCCCGTATTTGACCATCAGGTTGGCCTGACTGTGATTTGGATCTATATCGATCGCTTTTTTCAAATGCCTCAAACCCTGCTTGATGTCCTTCACTTCATCCCCATAGAGATCAATTTGTCGCGCCTTGTCGAACAGATCTGAGCCCCATTTATAATATACCGTGGCTATCTGTTGAGGAACATTCTTGCTGATATATTCCATGATTTCTTCATCCGCCTGCAAGGTTGGGAGATCATGGAGGGACGCCTCAAACTCTCGCAGAGGAATGGCATAATCATCATCATTCACCGAGGAAATCTGCGTCCCCGCTCTGTGTTGAGAATGCAGGCCCACAGAACTTTTTACCACCATGGATTGTATTCCAGACATCAACTGGTGGTAATAAAGGTTGCCGATTCCGAAATGAATTATAGCACTGAAGGAATGGCTATCATCCAGCAACAAAGCCTGAGCAAAAGCTTCATGCGCCTCATCCAATTGCCCCAACTCAGCAAGCGCTTCGCCCAGGTTATAAAAATGGACACAGTTATCTGGATCTTCCTCTATCTGGCGCCTGAATTCTTCTACCTGGGCTTCCAGGTCAAACTCAACCTCTTCTTCCTCCTCGTCGATATCCCCGTCTGATTCTTCAGCTTCTTTTAGCTGGGAAGAGTCACTTTCCTCAGATTCTCCGGAGCTCGATTCTTCAGGGGTCAATTCTTCAGGGGTCAATTCTTTAGATTTTGATTCTTCGGAATCCGGCTCCAGTTCTTTTTCGTCTTCACTCATAATTAAACACAGTAAGGGGGAATTCCTTCTTCCACCCATTCTCCGGCTTTACCATTGTTTATATTTTGGTGATTTTTAAAAGTACCTGAAACCATCTTTTTCCGAGACACCTCGATCTGTCTCATAATTTTTTCCGGTGAGTCCAGCAAGAGATTACCAAACTTAGGCTGACACTTTAAGTTGCCGACATCACAACAAGGGGTGATTTCTCCCGTTTGCTGAACCGTCACTATTTCAATAGTGCCACGAGGAATGGTGCATTCCAGCAGGTTAAAATCTTTTGGGAAAGGCTGCGCATTCATAGACCGCCCCCCATTTTTATCCACATAGAACCCAGGAATCATATTCAGTCCAAAAGTGAAATTATCGGCACAAATATAGTTTTCAACACCTTCCATATGCTTCAAAAATGCCACCTCGCTGCAATCGGGGTTTTCTGCTAACACATTTATTAATTTCCCGCGATAAGTCGAAAGCAAAGACAAAACGGATTGATATTTCTTCTCCTGTCCACCAAAAAAGGTAATCAAGATTTCTATCTGGCTCAACAAGTCTGAAACTTTTTCAAAGATCATGTTGACGATCAATTCATCTTGCAGCCTAAGAATCTCAGCAAGGAGCGATCTTTGCCGCGACTCCCAAACAGTTGGATATAAAGTAAAATCAACCCGCCCGGATAGTTTCATGATCTCAACCAACCTCTGCCAACGCTGAGATTTTTCTGAGTTGATATCCAGATTGGTATGAATCCGTACGTTGGGTGTTATTTTCCTAAAAACCTTAAAAATTTCAACGATATAAGGATTTTGTGAAGGCTCCCCACCCGTTAGATTGATTTCCCTTTTGGCTAACTCATGGAACACCTCCATCTGGCGAATCTTATCTACCATGATCTGAGCCTGCTCCGGCATCAAATGCCAATCGCTTTTAGGTATCTGGCTAAGCGGTTCGTAGACGTGACAATATTGACATTCATCACGTACATAACGATTGCAATTGGCTTCGGCAAAAATATTAATCATAGCCTCACCTTTTCTAAACTAATTTATTCCCCAACAAAATTTAAGGTCAAAATGCGCTTTGTAAAACTCAGCCCCTTCAAATCATTGTAAAGCTATTTAGCAAGAGCACTCGATTTCATACCTGCATTCAAAATAGATCGAACCGGCCTGATAGTAGACAAAGAAAGTCCAGGACCCCCTTTCGTACTAGGGTAACTTTTTCCCCCAATATAGTTGAATCCCCAGGCGTATGTTTCTTTATAGCTCTCGCTGGACCAGAAACAACAACTGGAATAACCAAAAACAGGGTCAATATGAAGCACATTTTCGGTCCAATAATATTTCCAGGGAACATTTTTATCTTCCTCATAGAGGGATGCCAGTTCCTTGCGAGTAGGCAGGCGCCAATCCGAATAATTGGCGTAAGCTCCTTTGTTGAACTTTTTCAGGAAGACTTGTGACTCATTCCAGTTTATCCAAACTTTTTTTTCCTGATAGATATCAATTTTCTTCCACATCAACCCTTCATTCCAGTCTGTAATAGTTCCATCCTTATTATCCTGAAACCTGGGGTCATTAGAAGGCTCCAGCTCAGGTTTTTCTGCCGTGAGCGAAAGAATCTGGCCGCCAAATATCTCATCAGTACCACTGCCATTAGGATCCGCCCGAGCGGAACCGGCTCCACACATTACCAATACAAAAAAGGCAAGCTGAAGCGATGGGAAAAACCATTTGAAAGATTGAATCATTTTGGGAATCATTAAAGGATTTCTTAATTAAATTACTGCTCCAAAAATACTTACTCTTCCTGAGGTGCCCAGTCTGGTTCCCATGAGAGACCAATACCGCATGGATTATAAAGCTGCCCAGGTTCTTTTCCTAAAATTCCCCACTTAGAAAGGAAATTCAGATCTGGGTCAAACTTCTGGATTCTCTGGTTCAAAGTATCGACCACAAAAACATATCCATAAGGATCTTCCACCACAGAACATGGAACATTAAACTGACCATCTCGTTTGCCAGACTCACCCAAAACACCCAAGCAATGTCCTTCCCGGTCAAAAAGCTGAACCCGGTTCTGGCTTTTTTCGGCCACCATGATGGTGCCATCCCTGCGCACGGCAATTCCTGTTGGAAAATTTAACCTGCCCTCTTCAAACCCGTATTCTCCAAATTTGGATAAGAACTGTCCATCTTCATTAAAAATTTGAATACGTTGATTGTCTCTGTCGGCCACATAAATATTTCCTTCCCGGTCCAAAGCCAATCCAACAGGGAACTTCATGAAACCGTCAAAATTCCCGGCAAAACCAATACTGAGAACAAATTCACCATCGCTATCATACCTTTTGACGCAATGGTTAGAGGTATCTGCCACTAATATAGTCCCTGTCGGCTCAACAACAATTTCCTCAGGCATATAAAACTTGTCCTGCCCCCAACCCTCACCGCCAAACTCAAGAAAGAAATCCCCATCGGCATCAAACTTTTGAATTCGGTGAGAACCAGTGTCTACAACCCAAATATAACCCTCCGTATCCACACCCACGCCACTTGGAGTTTTAAATTCTCCCGGCAAATAAGGTGGACGCGTTTTACCAGACGTCCCAAAACTCATTAACAGCTTTCCATTGCCATCGAATTTTTGGATCCGGTCATTACCGCTATCCGCCACCCAGACATAAAGCTGGCTATGATCAATCTGAGGAGCCTCTTCAGGAAGAGTCTCTTCAACATCAATTATTTCTAGAGCCTCAGATGAGGCGTCTTTATCTTCCTTATTTTCTGTATTACTTTCTACCAAGATAAACCTCACTCCCTAACCGGGATAGAATTAAACTCCAATAAGAAAAAGCCCCGAAAGGGGCTCTTCCGCACCACACCAAATATACAACATCCATCTTGGGAACTGAATCAACTACTCAGAAACCTTTATTTGATCAAGAAACCTTTTACATCTAAAATTTGGTATTCGAAATCGCAAGTTTTTTGAAGTTCATCAACCCTTTCGTTCCAGTTCTGTTTAAAATTATCCAAGCTTTCAGATTTAGGCTTCTTTTTCATCAGCGACAGTTCTCTATATAATGGCTTCACCATATTTTTGAAAACCAACTGGACAATATTTCGAAGATTGAGAATACACTGCTTCGTCACTTCTTCTCGAGTCACACCATCTACCTTTTCAAGCAGACGTAAAAATGACTGGATCGTGGTGATTTGAACAGTATAGCTTTCAGCTAACCGGTGATCGTATTTCAGGCCACAGTCGATATAAGCCGGCATAAGGTACATGCCCACATGGTGATCAAATTTCACAGAAAGGGTAAGCAACTTTTGCAGATAATCAACCTCACGCAAATCCTCTTCTTCACTTTCACCTGCAGCCAGTTCCTTTGCGGCTTTTTCCTTTTCCTTTTGAAGCTCGAGTTTAATCTTCTCCAACTCGCTTAAATCACTAAGGTGGTCAATTTCCTTTTCCTCGGTAGCAGTATCATCGCCTTCCGGGTTTTGTTTAGATTCTGTATCCTGTTCGCTCAACGCAAGTCTCCTTCCTAACAAGGGTAAAACATTTAACCATTATTTTTAAAAGGGTTCTGGGATTCTGGAGGTAAGTATAATCCTTTTTCCTTGAAAGTGTCAACTGCTAGCCATCCACTAGCGTAAAAGACAGATAGCAGGGGCTCGTTGAACCGTAACAACTCTCTGTCTGACAAATAGATAGATATTGGCCATGAGGCCCTCCCTCTCCCAAGAAAGGCCATTGCGAAAGTCGAAAAAAGTAGGATTATTAAAATTTTGACTAAAGGTTCTAAAAAGCAATTGGTTGCAACATATCTTGGGGTTTGATTGACAGGGGTTTCTTATTAGGGTTATGCTTATCGGATAAAAGCCTACAGATAAATCAACTTCCAGGTAAAAGCGTGTGTCGTTTTTCAGTTCACAAAATCTAGCCGGCCAAATTAAGGAGGCAGCATGAAAACCGCCCTCCTGTTTCCGCCTCAGTGGTATCCTAGTCAACCTTACCTAGCTCTCCCCACCTTGAAAGCCCATCTCGAAGCCAAGGGCCATGAGGTGGACCAATTCGATTTTAACATTCAATGTTATGAAATTTTCCTGTCTCAGGAATACCTCAACTTTTGCGTGGAAATTATCCGCGAGCGATTGTCCCGTCCTGCTTACACAAACGAAGAGCAGGAAGTTAAAGCCGTGTATCGCGATATTTTGTCGGACAATACTTTTCTGGATTCCGTTTTAAACGAAGTAGAAGACGCTAAAAACGTTATGCGGGATGAAGAACGTTTTTTCCAGTTTGAAACTTATAAGAAAGCTTACACCACACTCAAAGTAGCGATGAAGCTTATCTCATACGCTCATCACCCCAGCCGACTGGACCTGGATTCGTTTTTCATGATGGGCAACCCGGAAGAAAACCTATCAGGAATCCTCTCAGCAACAGCTGATAAGGTCAGAAATCCTTTCATCGGTATGTATCAAAACCACCTGATTGAAAAAGTGGACTGGAGCGATTACAGACTGGCGGGCATATCTATCATTCATATCGGACAAGTGATTCCCGGCCTAACTCTCGCACGCCTGCTGCGTGAAAATTTCAAACATTTACATATTGTGATTGGTGGAAGTGTGTTCAACCGCCATGCCGATCTGCTCGACAATAAGCAGATCTTATTCGAAAAATTTTTTGATAGCGTCATCGTCTCGGAAGGGGAAAAACCTTTAGAGGAGTTGATCAGCCATCTCAAGGCCGACCAACCTCTGACTACGGTTCCCAATCTGATTTATATGCGGGGGCAGGAGGTGATTCATAACCCAAAATCGGAAGCGCTTCCTTACGACCAGTTGGTCTGCCCTACCTTCGATCAGTTACCGCTGGAAAAATATTTAATGCCTTATCCCGTTTTGCCTTATATGTCCAGCCGTGGATGTTATTGGGGGAAGTGTACTTTCTGCACCCATAGTTTTATCTATGATTCCTACTACCGGAAAGAAAACGAAACCCGGGTGGCGGAAGAAATAGATTATCTCTCTAAAAAATATAAAACTAAATATTTCACCTTTTCCGATGAAGCCATTTCGCCGAACGCATTCAACAGAATGTCTCAGGCACTCCTGAAAAGAGACGTTGAAATGCGCTCACTGGGAATGCTCAAATTTGAATCGGGAGATAAGGAAACACCCGAACTGTTTGAAGATATCTATAAAGCAGGGTTCCTCATGCTGTTTTTTGGATTAGAAAGCGCAAACGATCGCATCCTCTCTATTATCGACAAGGGCTGCGACCAGGAAACAGAAAAGAGCGTTCTAAAAAACAGCTCCGAGGCCGGTATCTGGAACCATCTCTACCTGTTTTTCGGGTTTCCCACCGAAGAACGCGAAGAAGCAGAAGACACCATCCAGTTTACTGTAGAAAACTCGGAGGTAGGAACCGGCTATATCCACTCTGTAGGCCAGTCTATATTCGCGTTGGAAAAAGATTCCGCTATCTTCCATAACCCTGAAAAGTTTAAAATTGACCGGATTATTCATGACCCCGATAGGGATATGGCTATCGTATTTGATTTCGAAATAAAGGAAGGTATGCCTCGCGAAGAAGTGATGGAGGTCTACAAAAGTTTCAACTCCGTGATAGAAGACACCTTTCCCTCACGTAATATCTGGAATTACCTTTCACGTGAGCACTTCCTGCTCTACCTCGATCGGTTTGGCAAAGAAGAAATCTTAAATATGGCCAAAACGACAGTAACACCTTAGGCCAAATACAATACTCGCTTGCCCTCTTGAGGCCCGGAGACGGCGAATCAACTTCACAATTTTTACGACTGGAAGCCCTCGCAAAGCCGAGGCAACTCTTTGCCCACCTAAAAAATATATTCTCCGTTTCCTCAAGGCATAGCCTTTTTACCAGTTGTCCCAGTGGCGAACAGTTGACAGGTGGGAGGCAATCGCCTAGAATTCGAGCTATCGTATAGACTGAGAACAAAATTAGTTTCAAACCTTTTATAGAGGGTTATTTTATATGGGCGAAGCAGCAGGCAAACCAACAGACTGGATCACGATGAAGATCGATCCAGAGATTTTTGAGGAACTGGGAGTCCGCGACCCAGAAGAAACCAAGCGTGAAATGGCCATTACCAAGAAGACACGCCAAGTTAACAAAGAGCTGAAAGCTGACCCCAGTAATCTGGACCTACAGATAGAACTGGCCACCTTGATGATCGATGGTGCGAACTATGAAGAAGCCATTAAACAACTCAAACTCATTCGCAATAAACAACCTAAAAATGCCCGTGTCTATAAACTTCTAGGCACAGCATACGTGCTGTTCAATCATGAAGAAGAAGCCATGTTGGAATTTAACCGAGCCTGTGAGCTAGACCCTAACGATCCTGAAAACTTTTTTAACCTGGGTGGTCTCTATTTACTCCGTGACATGTACCAAAATGCCATGGACGCTTTTGAAGCAGTTATCAAGCTGGACCCCACAGATACCACGGCCTATGCCAACCTAGCGGCGGCCTATGACATGCTCAAACTCTATGACAAGGCCATCATTGCGCTAAGAAAAGTGTTGATGTTTACTCCCGAAGACAAGGAGCTCCGAGCGGCGCTGTCCAACGCATATTTTAATGCCGAACGTTATGAGGAGGCCATTGATGCAGCGCAAGTGGTCGTGGAAATTGACGAAAAAGATCCACAAGCCTATTGCAATCTGGGCAGCTGTTATTCAGTTTGTAACATGGTTGACGATGCCATCAGTGCATTCAAAAAGGCCAGCGAACTGGCACCAGACTATTCATTACCTCACACTAATATTGGAACCCTTTATGCCAATATGGGACGACCCGAGACCGCTCTCAAAGAGTTCAAAATAGCAGTAGAACTGAACCCTGAAGATGCCGCCGCCTGGATGAACCTATATACTTGTTATAAAGAAGTCGGGCTGATGGAAGACTCACAGAAGGCTTACAGCAAATATGAGGCATTGATGAACGCACCCGTTTCTTCTGCGGGTGCTGTTACAGAGGGAGAAAACCCGTCAAATATTCCAGGTGGCGTTTCGCAAACTGGCGGATATGCAGGAGGTGGCGATATGGAAGGCAATGCACCCG
>DUAA01000021.1 GCA_012961055.1 Nitrospinaceae bacterium | reverse complement strand
ACTTTATAAAAGGGCAGAGAAAATTTCATTCCTTTGAGTTTCACAGCATCTTTTTCTGATATCAAAAGAAACCGCGCCCCTTGCGTTACCGCGCAAGCTTCCAACTCTTTAATATCCTGTTGCGTGTAAGGATGATGATCAGGGAAGGCTTTAAAAAATTTTAGCTGAACCTTTGAATCCAACAAAATTTTTCGGAAGCCTTCTGGTTTAGCAATGCCACAAAACGCTACAACCGGTTCATTTATTAAAAAATCCGCATCCGTTTTTACTTGGGGAATGGAGCCCAGAAGTTTTGGGTTGAGTTTGATAGCACCACCAGAATAGCGGGTAAAACAGACCATATCTGCCCTACTTGCTTCTCCTACCGGTTCACGCAGTTCTCCCGCAGGGAACAAATGACCGTTACCCAGTGGCCGGGAATGATCAAAAAGCAGAATATTCAAATCGCGATTCAAGGCTAGATGCTGAAAACCATCATCCAAAATCAAGATATCCACTCCAAAATGTTTGAGCGCATACAGCCCAACCTGATAACGGTCTGACCCCGTTAATACTGGAACATTTTTGAGTTTTTCCGCCATCATGACGGCTTCATCGCCAACCCGTTCAGGGGAAAGAAGAGTCTGTTTTCCGTCGCAGACAACATTAACCGAATCCCTGGATTTGCCGCCATAACCACGGCTAAGGATAGCGGGTTTGAACCCATTTCCTCGGAGCGTTTCTGCAATCATCATGACGAATGGGGTTTTTCCTGTCCCTCCTAACGTCAGGTTACCAACGCTTATAACTCGGCAGTCAAGCCTGCGGCTAGGAAACACCCCCCACCTGTATGCCCACCGGCGAAAATAGTAGCCCATTAAGTAGAAGAAGGAAATGAGGTTTAAAATTCCAAAAACCGGGACCCAATACCATTTGCGATCCGGCGATATGATCTTATAGAAAATTTTAGACATTTTTTTCAGCAAATTTTTAAAGAGCGTCGCTCAAAAACTTAAAACCACCTGCTAGTACTTGAAAGCCAATGCAAGAAATACTAACTCTACCTTTTAGCAATTCATGTACATTTTCTAGAGGCCTCTGATCTTTTAGGAGTATACTCTCAGGCTATGAATTTTTTGTATTTTATTCTCACAGGAGCGGGACTACTCCTAGCCTCTCCTTTTATTTTTTTAAGGGCGCTGATCTCTTCTTCTTTCCGCGATCAAATCAAGAAAAGAACGGCAGGAGCCCGCTCATTACCCAAACTAAACAATACACTATGGATTCACGCCTCATCTGTCGGCGAAGTCCGCCTGGCCAAAACTCTTATCGAGGGTCTATTCAAAGAGGGTGAGTCTCGGCCCATTGCCTTATCCACCTTTACACCTACTGGCTATGCACTAGCCAAGGAGGAAAAACTTCCGAACGTTTTTATGCTCCCACTGGACTTTCCTATCTGGCTGAATTTAGTCTTTGACCGGATACAACCTTCGCAACTGGTTCTGATTGAAGCAGAAATATGGCCTTGCCTACTTCGTCAATGTAAAACCCGAGGAATTCCCGTTATCCAGGTAAATGGAAGGGTCTCTGAGAAATCGGTCCAGCGGTACGGAAAATTTCCCGCCTTCTTTTTGTGGATGGTCGAATCGATTGACTCGTTTTCCATGCGATCCCAAACCGATGCAGACCGTATATTGCAACTGGGCGTTGCCAAAGAAAAAGTATTGGTTTCAGGTAATATAAAATTTGATGTTAACTATATCCCAACAGAAGGCAGCTCTCGTCAAGAACTGAAAACAGCGGGTATGGTTCTGGTATTCGGGTCCACCCGACCCGGAGAAGAAGGCCCTATAATGGAAGCATTGGTAGCACTCCAAAAAGAACTCCCCAACCTGATAGGTGTGATTGCCCCCAGACATATGCAGAGGTGTCGGGAAGTCGAAGACTTGATTCGAGAATTTAAAGTGGATTACACCCTACTCTCTCAAGTCTATGATCTATCAGGCTGGAAGGGCTCAATATTGCTTGTCGATAGCTTAGGGAAACTCAATTCCTTTTACAAGTGCGCAACCGTAGTCTATGTTGGAGGTGGATTCAACCCACGTTTTGGAGGCCATAACATTCTCGAGCCGGCAGGGCTGGGAAAGCCAGTATTGTTTGGCAAATACATGAATAACTTTGAAGAAGAAGCTAAACTACTGCTTCAATCCGGAGGAGGCATCCAAATGCAGAGCGAGGAGGAACTACATCCCCTACTAAAGCGCCTGCTTAATGACTCAGAGGAGCGCCTGAAACTTGGTCAATCTGCAGAAAAAACAGTAAAAGGTAATAGCGGAGCCTTGCGCAGAAATATTGAACTCATTCGCTCAAAACAGCTTGCATGAGGTTTTGATGATTTTTTTCTATCACCTGATATCCCTTATTGCAACCATCCTTATTGTTCCTCTGTTCTCACTATCAAGCGTATTATCCAAACATAAGTGGAAAGGGCTAATCCATCACTTTGGCTGGGTCCCTGCCAAAAATAGACCGGCAAAAAAAACGCTCTGGGTACATGCCCTTTCTATGGGAGAAGTGTTTGCCGCCACTCCAATCCTCGAGCAGCTGCGAGAACAAAACCGTGAGTTATATATTGCTTTCTCCGTCACTACCGACTCCGGTTATACAACAGCTATTAAACTGGACACGGTCGACAGCGTTTTTTTTCATCCTCTGGATTGCCTGCCATTCACTCAGCTGGCCCTGAGTCGGATCAATCCTGATTTATATGTTGTCACCGATACCGGGTTCTGGCCCGGCTTGATTGATCTTTTGCATAGAAAAAGTATTCCCACTCTTTTATTCAACGGTCGCATTTCGCAACGATCTGCCAAACGGTATCTTCGTGCGGGGTCTCTTTTTAAGGATACTTTTCAAAAATTCCGCCAGCTCTGCATGCAAAACACCAATGGGAAAAAAGCCGTACTGGCACTAGGCGCTCAGCAGGAGCAAATCGAAGTGATTGGTGATCCGAAATATGACGCGCTACAGCCAATGAACAATAAAGAAGTTCAACAGTTACGAAAATCCTTTCATTTGAAGGCAGAAACACCCGTATGGATAGCTGGTAGCACTCATGCCGGTGAGGAAGAAATTATTCTGGACGCGCACCGACAACTACTGGCGAAACATCCCAAACTGGTCGTAATTCTTGCCCCTCGGAGAATGGAACGAGTGGAGGAAATAACCACTCTGATTAAAAAGAAAGGTTTTTCTTTCTCCCGCCGATCATTGCTTGACCATATAAAATCACCTTCTGTCATTCTCCTCGATACAATGGGTGAATTAGCTAGGGTTTATTCACTGGGACAGATAGCGTTCATCGGTAATAGCCTTGTTCAACCAGGTGGCGGGCATAGTTTAATAGAACCACTATCATATGGTCTGCCCGTGCTGCATGGGTCCTATGTAGAGAACATCGGTCATGTTTCGGAAATGGCTCACAGACAGGGACTGGCCTTCCAAGTGACTAGCTTTGAAACATTGGAGAAAAAAGTTTCTGCTCTATTAGAAAATAAATCTCAACGCCTTGAAATTGCAGAAAAATCAACTATCTTCATCGCCCAGCAACAGGGCGCCTCCAAAAAAATGGTCGCAATCATTAATAAATACCTCAAAGTTCAATCCCCTAACCAAAACAATTCCATCCCTCTGAATAAAACCCGTTTCACTGTATAACTATTTTAGGAGCTGTCCTAGACAATCAAGCTTATTTAAGTAAAACCCTTTTTAGAAAAACTGGATCAGCATTTAAACTGAAACCTATCTTAAAATATTTTGCTCTTCAGTCAGTTGATTCGGTAGTTATTTTGCTAACAAAATAAATGGACAAGGAGGCGAAAATAAAAGCCGGGACCAGCTCATAAATTATTGCATCCGACATGCCAGTGGCTTTCCAAATAAGGGTTGTTAAAAACCCTGTCAGCATTCCAGCTATGGCTCCCTGCCGAGTCACTTTTTTTGAGTACATAGTAAATAGAATGAGCGGACCAAAACTTGCACCCAACCCAGACCAAGCAAATAGTACGAACCAAAAGACAACCCGTGTCTCCCCCAACGCAATGAGCATGGCTCCTAGCCCTAGCAAAAAAATAGTTGTCCGGCTAACCAAGAGAATCATTTTATGCGATAGGGCTTTCTTGAGCATTTTAGAATAAACATCATGTGCAACTGCGGAAGCTGCAACCAAGATCTGCGCCGACACCGTGGACATGATGGCAGCCATAACCCCGGTCAAGACTATCGCTGTTAACCAAGTAGGTAATAATTGTTCCGCCGCCTTAGGAAATAAGTGTTCGGGGTCTTCCAGGCCCGGAAATAAGGCCTGGCCACAAATACCTAATAAAATAGATGAAGAATAAACCATCAACCCCCAGCCCAAAGCGATCCAGGTTCCTTTTTTGATCGTTGCTGTGTTTTTTGCCGCCATATATCGAGTAATGACATGAGGTTGGCCCGGATAGCCGAGTCCAATTCCTAAAAGACCCACCATAGAACCTATAAATACTGAGATGGGTTTTCCTCCCATCCATTCAAGAGTTACTGGGGACACTTTACCCACCTCCACCCACATCCCGGGAAAACCTCCCAGATTGGTTAGCGCCACCAATGTGAGAATGACCAGCCCTAATACCATAATGATACCTTGTACAAAATCAGTCCAAGCTACTGCGCGCACCCCGCCCATCATTGTGTAAATGAGCACGATCATCCCACCGACAGAAATACTTAAGATATTAGGAATTCCAAAAACTGCATCGAATGTTTTGCCAATAGCGGTGAACTGCGCCGCCACATAAGCCATCATGCAGGAAAAGATGATAGCTACTGAAATCATGCGGAGGACATGAGTCTTGTCATTAAAATAATTTTCAAAATAATCTGGAAGGGTTATAGCGTTATTCTTTTCAGAGTATTCACGCAGTTTCTCCGCAAGAAACAACCAATTGACAAGATAGCCTAGCAGGCAACCGGGCAAAAACCATATTGCCGACAGACCTTCCTTATAAGCTAGGCCTACTGTACCCAAGACGGCCCAGGCGCTTTCTGAGCTGGCAACGGAAGAAATAGCCACCACCCACGCCTTCAATGATCGGTCGGCTAAAAAGAAATCAGAGGGAGAACTAGTGAGCCGGGATGTCCATGCACCAATTCCCAACATGGCTAACAAATACAGGATGAATATGAAAACGATGGTTCCGGAAAGTTCTGTCATGATGGTTTCAATATTTTAGGAATGTGATAAAATTCGTTTTTTTAATACTTCACTCCAACATTTGACCCCGGACCACCTGACTAATGAACCCTTATGAACCAAACTCCATCGAAGCCAAGTGGCAGGCTTACTGGGAAGAACATAAAACATTTAAAGTTAAACGGGATTTCTCCAAAGAAAAATTTTATTTACTAGAAATGTTTCCCTATCCTTCCGGAAGAATCCACATGGGCCATGTACGTAATTACACTATTGGCGACTCCTTGGCTCGGTTCAAACGCATGAAAGGTTTGAATGTCATCCACCCTCTGGGCTGGGACGCATTTGGCATGCCAGCTGAGAATGCCGCTATCAAAAATAACACCCATCCCGCCCAATGGACATTTGAAAATATTCGCACCATGCGAAATCAGATTAAAGCTCTGGGCCTCAGCTATGACTGGGACCGAGAGGTAGCCACTTGCCATCCTGGCTATTATAAGTGGAACCAGTGGCTATTTCTGAAGTTCTTGGAAAAAGGCCTCGCTTACCGAAAAAACTCAACCATCAATTGGTGTGCAGAATGCAACACCGTACTTGCTAATGAACAAGTTGTCGATGGATGTTGCTGGCGGTGCGACAACGAGGTTCTGCAAAAACAGCAGGAAGGTTGGTTCTTTAAAATTACTGATTATGCCGATCGTCTTCTTGCTGGCTGCAAAACACTTTCCGGAAAGTGGCCGGAAAAGGTACTGACCATGCAGGTTAACTGGGTCGGTAAAAGTTTTGGGGCGGAGGTAGATTTTAAAATCCAGCAGACTGACGAGGTAATTAAAGTTTTCACCACCCGCCCCGACACCTTATATGGAGCTATGTTTATGGTGCTCGCTCCCGAACATCCACTCACACAAAAGTTGTCTCGCGGAACTGAACAAGAAAAAGCCATTGACACCTTTATCCAAAAGGTAAAAAAACAAGACAACATCGCCCGAACTAGCGAAAAGGAAGGCCTGTTCACTGGAGCTTATGCAGTGAACCCTTTAACAGGAGAATCCATTCCGGTCTGGACTGCCAACTTTGTTCTGATGGGTTATGGTACCGGCGCGATCATGTCTGTCCCTGCTCACGACCAAAGGGATCTGGATTTTGCCCGCAAATACAAGCTACCCATCCGTGTGGTCATTCAGCCCGCAACCGGTTCGGTGGATGCAAATACAATGGTGAAGGCACTCACGTCTGAAGGGGCAATGGTCCATTCGGGTACTTTTGATGGTCTGGTCGGCCAGGATGCCCGTCGTAAAGTTTGCGAATTCCTTGAGAAAAAAGGCATCGGAAAAGCTACGATCAATTATCGGCTTCGTGACTGGGGAGTATCCCGGCAACGCTACTGGGGAACACCTATCCCAGTTATCCATTGTTCAAACTGTGGCATCGTTCCAGTTCCTGAAGACCAACTACCCATTGAGTTACCTCTTGATGCGCAATTAGGAGAAAAAGGACAGTCTCCTCTGCACAACTTGGAGTCCTTTTATAAAACTTCCTGCCCAAAATGCAGCGCCGATGCTCGCCGTGATACCGACACGTTAGATACTTTTGTTTGCTCTTCCTGGTATTTTGACCGCTTCACGTCACCCCGCCTAGAACATGCCCCTTTCAGCAAAGAGAATAATGATTATTGGATGCCTGTGGACCAATACATCGGTGGCATAGAGCATGCCATTTTACATCTCCTTTATTCCAGATTTGTCAATCTGGTATTAAACGATCTTGGGCTGACAAAGGTCTCCGAACCCTTTGCTCACCTGCTTACACAGGGCATGGTCATCAAGGATGGAGCCAAAATGTCCAAGTCCAAAGGTAATGTCGTCGATCCAGACGAAATCATCAAAAAGTATGGTGCCGACACCGCAAGAGTATTTATGCTTTTCGCCGCGCCGCCAGTAAAAGATCTGGAATGGAGTGATCAAGGTGTTGAAGGATGTTCACGGTTTTTAAAAAGAGTCTGGCGCATTTTTGGCGACCTTAACGAAGAAATTAAAAACGTGAAATTGCCCGGGGAATCATATTCCAACACGGTACCGGAAATCAAAGCCCTTCGGCGAATGACCCATATAACTATAAGGCGAGTAACAAATGATATTGAAACGAGAATGCAGTTCAATACGGCTATTGCCGCCATTATGGAACTGGTCAATCACCTTTTCAGTTTCAAGGAGTGGTGGAAAAACAAAAACAACCAAGATGAAGCCGCGCGCATGGCCTTACGTGAAGCGTTGGAAACAATGATACTGACCTTGTCGCCTTTTGCTCCACACATTACCGAAGAAATGGGATCTAAGATAGGATTTTCTAAAACCCTGGATCAGAAGACTTGGCCCCAATATAATGATGCGCTAACGCAAACGGATGAATTGTTGATCGTTCTTCAGGTCAATGGTAAGGTGAGGCAGAAAATTTCTGTCGAATCAGATATCAGCGATGAAGATTTAAAAACTCGGTCTTTGGAAGATGCTAAAATTCAAGAATGGACCCGAGGTAAAGACATCAAAAAAGTCATTGTCATTCCAAAAAAACTTGTGAACATTGTTGTCCAATGAATCACCCCCGACTATCATTAATATTTTTGATACTGCTCGCTTTACTCTTCAATGGGTGCGGATATCATTTGGTGGGAACAGGGTCTTCCCTGCCATCACATCTTAAAACTCTCTCCATACCCGTGTTCAGTAATAGCTCTTCAGAACCGGGTATTCATCGCGAATTAACCAGCAATATTATCAATTCTTTTATAACAGATGGCAGGGTCAAAGTTGTCCATAAGGGTAATTCTGACATGGTACTGAAGGGAAACCTTTATTATTATGCTCTGAAACCCGTTTCCTTCAGCTCCGGCGATTTCGTTTCGGATTACATCGTAGAACTGGGAGTAGAAGTTGAAGTGATCGAC
>DUAA01000020.1 GCA_012961055.1 Nitrospinaceae bacterium | reverse complement strand
CACATGCACCTCGAGTTTTCTCATACCCATATCCCGTGCTTTAATAGCTGCCTTATCTGCTGCCACCTGTGCGGCAAATGGAGTACTTTTTCTTGAACCCTTAAAGCCCTGAGCACCCGCACTGGACCATGAAACCACATTTCCAGACATGTCGGAAATGGTCACAATAGTATTATTGAAAGTAGCTCGAATATGGGCTACCCCAACTTCTGGTACAGTCTTTTGCTTTTTCTTTCCACCCTTTAAATTCTTATCCATGCATTTTCGTCCTTATTTTTTTGATCGTGCTCCCACTGTTTTCTTGGGGCCCTTTCGAGTCCTGCCGTTAGTGTGCGTTCTTTGCCCTCGGACCGGCAATCCCTTGCGATGACGCAGTCCTCTATAGGATCCAATATCCATCAAGCGTTTTATGTTCATCGTGACGCTACGCCTCAGATCACCTTCCACTTCGTAATCTTTCTCAATTATGCCGCGGATTCGGGTTATCTCCTCCTCCGTCAGGTCTTTCATCCTGACTTCTTCCTTGATCTGAGCTTTCTTCAGAATATTTCTTGATATGGTGGGCCCCACTCCATATATGTAGGTCAGGGCAATTATAGCCTGTTTATCCTTAGGAACATCTACGCTTGCTATTCTCGCCACCGCTTCTCCTTTAGAAAATTAACCCTGCCGTTGCTTATGTTTCGGGTTATCACAGATGACCCGCACGACTCCACAACGACGAATCACTTTACATTTATTGCAAATCGGTTTAACTGATGCCCTGACTTTCATACTTCTATCCTCTATTATTTGTACCTATAGGTAATTCGCCCACGGGTCAGATCATAAGGTGAAAGTTGAACCTTGACCTTGTCTCCTGACAAGATACGAATAAAATGCATGCGCATTTTACCAGATATATGAGCCAATACTTTATGACCGTTATCCAACTCTACCCGAAACATCGCGTTAGGCAATGGTTCAAGTATGGTTCCCTCTACTTCAATAGAATCTTCTTTCGACATTTGTTACCTCACTATTTCGCAAACGCGGGAAAAAATGTCCTCTGCAGATCCTCTTGCTTTAATCGTTCCCAAATTCCCTTGCCTCTTGTAAAACTCCTTTAAAGGAGCTGTGGACTCCTGATAAACATCCAGGCGCTTTAAAATCGTTTCTCTATTATCATCCTTCCGCTGGGCCAATGAACTACCACACCCATCACAAACCCCTTGCACTTTTGGGGGTCGGGACTCCGCATGAAACATGGCACCACAATCCGGGCAGGTGCTACGCCCTGTTAATCGCTCAATAACTTCCTCAACCTTGACTTCCAAATCCACAACCGTATCAATTGCTAAGCTCATTTCCGTCAAGGTTTCAGTCAGCTTCTCCGCCTGAACTATAGTTCGAGGGAACCCATCCAAAATG
>DUAA01000019.1:854-1416 GCA_012961055.1 Nitrospinaceae bacterium | reverse complement strand
CAAATGATTCCAGGGAATGTTCCGCACCGGCATACTCTATATAGGTTTCATCAATCCAAACTCGTTTACAGGTAGATGACTCTCTCAGCACTGCTTCAACATCAGATTTTGAAACATGTAATCCAGTTGGGCTGTTTGGATTAACCCAAACAAAAAGATCAAATCCTTCAGCGAGTTTCTTTTTTAGAGACTCTATGTTTAACCGATAGCCTTCACTTCTTTTCAGAGAGAATCTCTCAACCTTACATTTTACTACCCGTTCTAATACGTGTAAATACTCACCATAAGTTGGGTCCAAAACCAGCACCCGGGACGAAGGGTTTAACCACTGGCGAAATGCGAGAAAAATGAGAGCTGATGATCCTCCGCCAGTCAAGATGCAGTCGTCTCTCACGCCGCGAGCTTCAGCAATCGACTTAACCAAACCATCAGAGCGGGTGGGCGGGGATGTTCGCATGACAAAGCCCATGTGATCTGTTAATACTTTCCGGGCCAATGGCGCAGGGGGGAACCAGGCGTCCAAAACATCTGCACTAATAATATCTTTACGTCTGTTCAGGTC
>DUAA01000019.1:403-743 GCA_012961055.1 Nitrospinaceae bacterium | reverse complement strand
AGCTGCCAGTCCATATATTTTTCAATCCGCTTAAGCCGAGACTGGAATGATGATTTAATGCGATCCGCAACATCATGCGTTCCGGCACTCATTAAATCGTATGTTACAGCACCGCACTTAAATGTTTTCCCAATGGGCTTCATACCTATCCGCAGGTACAAATCAAGAATTTCACTGCGCCCGACAGCTACAATATGATTACCGCCGTGTGACTCAATCCAACGAAAAGCCGCATACATTAAACAGGTAGCCACCTGGAACCCTCTTAAGTCTTCTTTAACCGTAAGGGCACGGATTTCATAAAGCTGGTCATCAAAAGTGAGTGGAATATCTTCTCGGG
>DUAA01000019.1:0-258 GCA_012961055.1 Nitrospinaceae bacterium | reverse complement strand
GCCCAAGTTCAGTGGCATAAACATCGTGACGCAGGCGATAGATAGATTTTAGCTCATCGGCGCCTGCAACAGAAATTTTTAATCGATGTCCGGTACTATTCTTCATCAACACCATCCGTATTTTTTATAACCAATTTCTAAGGTTGTTTAGCCCTTGAATTACATTCCTTCGCTCATTATTATAAAGAGAAATATTCTTATTATAATAGAGCCACCCATGGTTTAACATCGCTGTTTTTTGAATTTATATTTTCCAAT
>DUAA01000018.1:1956-8281 GCA_012961055.1 Nitrospinaceae bacterium | reverse complement strand
TTCCTTTTTTATAATGGCACCGCCTCCATTGAAGCGAGATGAAAAAACCAGAAAGTTGCGATCAACATCTTCCATGGCCACAATTTTTTTTTCGTACTTGGCCATGTAACGCATATTTGTTTCCACGGGCGTTCCGGCCACCGGTTC
The DNA here is from genome assembly GCA_012961055.1 of Nitrospinaceae bacterium. GTDB lineage: Bacteria > Nitrospinota > Nitrospinia > Nitrospinales > VA-1 > LS-NOB. The sequence continues at coordinate 8,134 of DUAA01000018.1, read as the reverse complement.
GATGAGCATAAACACCATACCCACGTTTCCATAAGGTAGGTAATCTTTTTCTGGTAGGGTCTTGACGCTGTACAACAACATCCAGCCGACGCTTGCAAGTATGAGTACTCTAAAAATTATACTGACGGGAGAGTAGCAGAGTAACCATTTCATGATTACAGAATAGCCATCACCCATCTTCACACCCAAAAACACGAATGGTTTAAAAAGAGTCTGATGAAAAAATCCGGGTTTGTATTCCTCCCCTGGTTTAAGTCGAATCAGCAACGTGGTCAAGGTTGGAATAACAGTGATAGACACTAGCAACGACAAGGCAATACTTGCACTAATAGTGATAGCGATATCGCGGAACATCTGCCCCGCCTCTTCCTGAATAAATACGATGGGAATAAAAACCGCTAGAGTCGTCAGTGTCGAAGCAAGCACTGCCCCCCAAACTTCCAAAGTTCCATCGTAAGCAGCTTTGAAAACACCCTTTTTCATCGTGAGATGACGGTAAATATTTTCCAGGACCACTATCGAGTTATCAACCACCATACCCACCGCGAAAGCCATGCCCGCGAGAGAAATAATATTTATGCTTCTTCCCAGAAGCTTCAATATGATGAATACTGAAATCAGGCTAACCGGTATGCTGATGGCAACAATTAACAGTGATCGTACGGATCCCAAAAATAATAGTAGCACCCCCACAGCCAACAGGGCTCCAAAAGCCAGGTTCGATTTCACCAGCCGCATGGCCTCGTCGATATAGTCTACTTCTTTGTATACAATTTTCACTTTTATCGGGATCCCCCGATTCAACAACTCCTGATTCAGTTCCTCAACTTTTTTGGCAGCCAGGTTGCAGGTTTCCACCACATTTGCCCCTGCCTTGCGAATCACCCCGAAAGCATTGGACAAGTTGCCACTTATACGAACCAACGATGCGGTCCGTTGATAGCCATCCACTACTGTGGCAAAATCTTTCACTTTGATAGTTTTTTCGCCATCTCGTTTGATGACTGTCTCGAGGATATCGTCAGGATTGAGAAACTCGCCCATAGCTCTAACGGTATAGGAGCGATTGGCTTCATCATGAAATCCTGCACGGGTGTTCTGATTTTCACCGGATAGTTGGTTGATCACATCCTGATAAGTCACATGCAACCGAGCCATACTGTAAGGATCGAACTCTACACGCATCTCCCTGTCCTCACCCCCAAAATGCCAGACATCGGCAATACCCTTGACACGCCTGAGGCCAGGAACAATGATATCTTCTCCCACCTTGTACATATAATTCTGATCTAGGTTGGGCATATTCTCATTTGGCTTGTCGAACACAATCCACATGATAGGGCTGGAGTTATCACTCGAAATGGACCTCAAGGTAGGCTTGTCTGAATTAACAGGAAGATCTTTTACCTGCTGGAGCTTGTTATTCACATCAAGCATCGCTAGGTTTTTGTCGATTCCCCATTCAAATTCAAGATTAACGGTGCTCAATCCATGCTGACTGGTAGAAGTCATTTTTTTCATGCCCTCCACCGATTCAAGTTGGTCTTCCAAGCGACGTGTGATGTTGCGTTCCACCTCAGCGGGAGAAAGCCCTCGGTACTCGGTTTTAACTTCAATTTGAGGTTTATCAACCGTAGGAGCCAACTGTCGAGGAAGAGTCTGGAAACATAAGAAACCAACCACCAAAGTCATAACAATGACAACTATGACGGTGTGATAGTTGCGGATAGAATAGTCAATAAGTTTCATTAGGTTTTCGGGATCTTTGTCGGATCTTTAGAAGTCTTACCGTCTTTCAAAGCAGAACTGAATGGAGGTTTCGATTTAGGTTTCAGGTTCGTAATAAATACTTTCACGCCGGGGAATACGGCCCCGGAGCCCCGTAGGATGAGGTCCGTTTTCATCCCTAACTGGTGAGTAAAATCTTTAATCTCTACAAAATCATCTCTCTCCTTAAATGCCTTGACCGGGACAAGATGAGCTTTTCCATCTTTCACGACATAAACAACAGCCCCCTTCTCAGAAATAACCAAGGATACAGCCGGAACATGTAACACATTTTTGCGTACCCCAAAACTCAGGGTACTTTCCAGAGTCAAGCCTGGGAATAGAGCCGGGTCGGGATCGGGCAAATCAATCTGCACCTTGATATTGCCAGAAAAAATGTTTGCATCAGGAATCACCCGGATTAACCGTGTAAGGTTTCCAGAGTACTCAAACTTCAATCCCAACTCCCTAGCCAGAAACTGTATTCCCTTCAAACTATTCAGTTTATTTCGATAACTTTGAGGCATTTCTAGCACGGCTTTCAAGCGGGAGGAACCAATCATCCGCACAATGGGGGTTCCTGCTTCGGCAAAAGCACCCTGCTCTATTTCCTTGGCAATAATGAACCCTTCAAAAGGAGCTCTGATATTTACTTTAGAAAGATTCAACGCTGCCACGGCAATCCGCTTTCGGATCACCTGCATATCCGATTCCAGTTTTTCGATATCCTCGCTGCGTGCTTTCATCCCAGCTGCCAGTTCTGCCTGGCTGGCCTTCAATAACTCATCAGCCTGGCGAACCTTGTCGTTGGCAGAGTCGAGTGATGACTGCGATAAAACCTTTTCCGCTACCAGGTTTTGAGTACGATTTAATTCGATCTTGGCTAAATTTAAAGTACTTTCGGAAGCATGCATTTTTGCTTCCAATCTCAATTTATCTTCCGGACGCAATCCTCCTTGAGCTTTCTTATACTCATTTTGAATGGATGACAGGTCGGCTCGAAATCTTTCGTAAATCAGTTCATATTCTCTCGGGTCAATCTGGGCGAGCAAATCTCCGACCTTCACTTTCATGCCCTCTTCAACCGCAATCTGGGTAACTTTCCCTCGGACTTCAGAGTTAATCACCACCCTTTGTTCAGCCTGAATATTCCCCACGGCTCGCACTTCATCCGTGATATCCATGTAAAAAACTTTTCCCACCTGAACAGGGAGGGCAAAATCTTTCTTTTTGTTGGACTTGGTAGTCTCCGCAGGGGAAGAGCATGAGACCAACAGAAGTGTCAAAAAGAAGAGTGAAACAACAGAGTGATTTAATTTGTCAAACAAAATTCTGATATAATCCCCCTCCAAGCAGGGCATTTTTTATAGTAAGACTTTGAAATAATTATCCTATATTACCCCACACGGGTTTTCAAACACATTCATGAGCCAATCGCCATCACAAAATTATCCGCTAGACCGGTTCGACTACCAATTACTGGACACCGGATCTTTTCAGAAGCTAGAACAATTCGGACCACACCGTTTCATCCGTCCTGCACCCCAGGCCATCTGGCCCAAATCCCTTTCCTCTGATGAATGGAAAAAAGCAGAAGGGGAATACAAGTATTTTAAAGGTAAGGAAACAGGCGGAGAATGGAAATTGTTCACCCAACTCCCAAAAAATGGATGGGAAATTAAGTTCCACCAACTTACCTTCAAAATCCAACCCACTGGTTTCGGTCATATCGGGATTTTCCCCGAACAAGCGGCAAACTGGCTGTGGGTTATAGACCAGCTTAAACAGCTTAAGGGCACAAAAATACAAGTACTTAATGTTTTTGGATACACGGGTGCAAGTACTCTGGCTGCAGCCTATGGCGGTGCCCATGTGACCCATGTTGATGCCTCCAAGGGCTCCGTTAACTGGGCCAGGCACAATTTGGAAATTTCCGGGCTGGGCGACCGTCCGGTACGCTGGATCGTCGATGACGCAATGAAATATATGCAAAGGGAGCACCGGCGTGGAAAAAGATACGACGCCATTATTATGGATCCCCCCTCATTCGGTAGAGGGCCAAAGGGAGAAGTATGGAATATCGAGAATAAACTATCGGAGTTCATGGAAGCCTGCCAGAACATCCTCAGCGATTCCCCAGCTTTTTTACTGCTCACCACCCATTCCCCAGGATTTTCCGCGCTGACCCTAGAAAATATGATGCGAACCTACCTCCCGTCACATAAGAAAGGAACTTTTGAGACAGGAGAAATGTTCATCCCTGACCAGTCCTCCGGACTCAACCTACCCAACGGCTTCTCCGTCCGGTGGCTCTCTAGCAAGAGAAGCTGACAGCAATAATTATTTGCTATACTTTAGCTGTGTAGCGGTCTAAAAGTGAAATACGATTAGGAATATTGATTCACCATGAGATGGTTCACAGAAATGGGAAGACGAAAGAAAACGAAGAACACCTGATTTTAAATCCAGATATGGAGGCTTGAATAAAATTAATTGAGGGATTAGCCCAACATATCGTCACTGAATTAAAATCTAAATCTTGCGAGGATTCTTAAATTGGCCCTTTATCAGTATCTGAAAACACATGCGGAAAAGAACCCTTCTCATCCAGCGATAATTGAGGGCGATTCCTGCCTGAGCTATGGGGATTTCGTTGCCCAAATCGAACGTTTCGCCAGCGCATTATCTAAACTGAAACTCAACCCTAAAAGCAAAATTGGTCTGTTGTGCCTGAATCAGAAAGAATACCTCATTGCTTTTTTCGCCGCGTTGCTGAAAGGTGTTCCTGTAATCCCTTTCAACTTCATGCTAAAACCTGAAGACCTAGTTTATATTGCCCAAGATGCAGAAATTGATACGCTTGTGGTTGACTCCGCTTTTGTTAAACCGGAGGCGGCTCCCTTTTTCAAGTTCTTTTCCAACAAAATTCTTGTGGGCCCGGCTGACTCCGGTCAAGTGGGTGAAGGGACCCTGCTGTGGGACAAGTTCATAGATAGTGGCAATGGCTCGGTAGAAAAACATCAAAGAGAGGAAACCATTCCCGATGTCATCCTCTATACTTCGGGAACCACAGCCAAACCCAAAGGGGTAATGCTGGATGAAAGCCAATTCGATAGTAACTGTACCGGTTTTTTGGAACACCTGCGATTCACCTCTGAAGACAAGGTGATAGTTGCTTTACCTCTGTTTCACTCGTTTGGTAATATCATGGCCTTGGTATTACTACGTTCGGGAGCCAGCCTCATATTGCTTAAACAGTTTCAGCCCAAAAGTATTTTGGCATCTATCGCGCAACATAAGGCCACGATCCTGCCGCTAGTCCCCACCATTTATTCATTTCTCGTGGAATTATATGCTCGTGGCGGGTACGACGTTTCTACTCTGCGCTTTTGTATCTCCGGCGGCTCCTCCCTACCCGAAGCATTACTGAAAAAGGTGGAAGAAGGATTAGGGATCACCGTCATCGAAGGTTATGGTTTAACTGAAACATCGCCTGTGATCGCTGTCAACACAATGAAAGGTGGGAGTGTACCTGGCTCCGTAGGACCCGTCCTGCCAAATGTCGAATTGAAAATTGTGGACCAAACTGGAAACCCGGTTAAACAGGGAGAAGTGGGAGAAATTTGGGTACGGGGCGAAACTATTATGAAAGGTTATTGGAACAAGCCCGATGAAACTAAAGAAACAATTAATTCAGATGGCTGGCTGAAAACTGGAGATCTGGGCCATTTGGATGAAAACAATCGGTTATTTATCTCAGCAGGCAGAAAAAAAGACCTCATCATTCGTGCAGGAGAAAATGTGTCGCCTTTAGCGATTGAAAATGTCTTGATGAGTCACCCCGCCATTGCTGAAGTTGCGACAGTGGGCATTCCTGATGAACGAGTGGGAGAAAAAGTGAAGGTTTTCGTGGTTCTGCATGAAGGAAACGAGGCTACTGATCAGGAACTCAAAAAACTGTGCCGGGAAAAACTATCCGCCTTCATGGTCCCTGACACGTTTCAGTTTATGGAATCATTGCCAAAAACTGCAACCGGAAAAATCCTTAAATCTGAGTTGAAAAATATTTAATGAGATAGCTTGCTCCCTCCCCCTTATCAAGGGGAAGACCAATAGGAAAGAAACGAAAAATAACACATCAAATTGAGACAACTTTATACGCTAAACAAAATCATTGCTTATTGCCGCTGGCCGGTTAGAGCGCGCAACGAAAGCCGGTGCCTTCGAGGCGATAATCTGTTTCGAATCCTTTTCGCCAGGCAGGTCGTTGACTGTCTGCATCCGATCGCCAGGACCCCCCTCTATAAATTTTTTGAGTGCCTCCTCCACGGCGTTCAGAAGGATTTGTACGCTCCGGGCCTAGGGGATTATCCTTCGGGCTATTCTTGTAGTATCGAATCTCAAACCAATC
>DUAA01000018.1:0-1890 GCA_012961055.1 Nitrospinaceae bacterium | reverse complement strand
TACTGGAGCAGTGTTAGGAAACTTGTCAGATAAACTTCTATTGCGGATGTTCAGGATACAGGTGCTGTCGCAAAAATTGGTTTTGGAAGCATCAAATTTGCTGCCCCAGTAAAAATCTGAACTTGTCCCACCGCGTGCGGCGTATTCCCATTCGGCTTCTGTTGGCAGACGTTTGTTATTCTTTTCACAGTATTCTGCAGCTTCATGCCAGGTAACCATTTCTGCAGGTAGGTCGGCCCCTTTAAACATGGAAGGGTTATGCCCCATCGTTGCCTGAAAAAAACTTTGATTCACTTCATACTTGTCCATTTTAAATGGTTTCAAACAAACTTCATGGATAGGCCTTTCTGATTCTGCACCATTATCGCTGCCCATTTTGAAACAACCGCCTTTGAGTTCCACCATTTCAGAAGAGCCTTTGGTTCCCGCCATGCTGATCAATTGGTTTTCGACTTTGGCATGTAGCTCCTTAACATAGGCATGGACCCTGCTTGGGACACCCCTGTATTCAATTTTGGCAGCATCATGTTTAACGAGGAACATTTTCCCTGCCTTCATGTTGAACAAACGATAATATAGAATGGGTTTTGCGACCTTCCCGTCTACATAATTTCTCATATTATTTCTACCACTGTCAGGAAGAACAACACTTTCATCCACAATTTCAGCTTCGAAAGGTTCGGGTTCTCCCTCAACCGTAACCAAGACGGTATTCCGCTTGATCACTTTCATAGCCAATATTTGGTCCACCAATAGTTTGGTTTCTTTGTATTTTTTCAGTTGAAACTTGACTTCGGCTAGAGAACGCATGACACGCCAATTTCCTGGATCCATTTGCAAAGCTTTTGCGTAATGATTTTCCGCATCCGTGATCCTATCTATTTTTAAATCAGCGTCACCCTTAAGAGTTTCATCAACCACGCTCGCAAACCCGGCAATAGGAAACATAAAAATGCTAAAGACTAAAAAACACAATGTTTTTTTAAAAATCACAAAAGTACGACCCATCATTCTTCAGCTCCTGTCAGGGGAAAATGAAATTGGAATAGCAGGCATTATAACAGTGGTGAGGTTCCAGACCAAATCAGGAATTAAAAAATTTTATTCGATGCATTTTTTCTTTTTAGCAGGAGATTTTTTACCTTTTTCCTGATTTTCTTGCTGAACCTTGGTGTCTTGCTCGGATTTTTGTTTTTTGAGGTCTCCCCACCCTGAGTCTTTCTTTTTCTTATCGTTAAGCTGATCTCTTCGGGGAAAGTAATCAATTTCGTCAATCATAGTTACTTCGCTGTTTTAAGGATCATAGATTTAACTCGGTCAACCCTAACCCATTGAAACTCAACGCAAAATCCAGATTCAAACGATATCAACTTGCTGGTCCTCAGAAAGTGAACGATACATCATCCCCAGCCTCATGTGCACCGAGGATTGATTTGTACCGCATAATTAAATATTTACATCGCTTTTTCACGTTTATTCTGCACCAACAGAACTTGGACGAGGGAATCATAAGCCTGCATGTTCATTGGCTAGGCAGGAGTCACAGAACACAATAATTGTTCTACCTTGCCATTTTGCCCAACCTTCGTAAATTATTTTCTAATTGAGGTTACAGTGGTACAGTAATTTGGAATTATAAACCAAAATCTTGCGAAAAAAAACTGTCGTTCTCATTAAATTTTGCCAACTAATCCATTTTAGCAAAAGCATCTGAATTCAAAAATACGATCCATTCACCATCTTCCACCTTCCACCTGACTAACAACACAGTTATTGACGTTGACAGAAACCGGTATTGTTTTTCAGAGAAACAAAACCTCAATTGGAGAACCTTTCTTCCCGCCCCTTTATGAAACCATCTGTAAAATTGTGTTGTCCATGACAAGTGCT
>DUAA01000017.1 GCA_012961055.1 Nitrospinaceae bacterium | reverse complement strand
CACCCGGGCGTGTTGGTTCATTTGCCTGCATCATCAGATGCATGCCACCGGGTTCTAGTATTATTTGCTGGTTAGGTGCGATCGTTAAATCGGTAACCTGCTGCATATGCATCATGCCATCGTTCATGATGGTTTCATGAAGCGCTATATTCGAAAACTTTTCACTGCTGAAAGACACAATACAGACCGCTTCCTGACCCGTGTTACTAATATTCATATACGCTGCACGTACCGGTACTGTAGGCGGCAAATTCTTGATCCACGCATTAGCTATCACCAGGTCAGCTTGGCTGGCCAGTGGGAAAAGGATCATCATGGTCAAAAATATTCTTGTCACCATTAACATCGTTGGTATGAATACAAAGGAATTGTTTTTATTCATCACTGTTTTGTGTCACAAGGTTCGACAGGTCTCTGGCCACCGCTTCGACACTATCCCGATCACTGAAAAATAAACCGGCGTATTGAACGTTTGGATCAATCAAAACCACATAGCCGCTATGGTCTACAGTATAGGCAAGATCATCTTCCGACTTCTTCCTGATTTTATGAGAAACCCCTAAAGCTGAAGTCAGTATTTTCAACTTATCCAGGTCAGCGGTAGCGGCGGTAAAGTCCGGATTAAAATAACTCATATAGGCTGCAAGCAATTCGGGTTTGTCCCGCTCCGGATCAACCGACACAAAATACACCTTCACTTCATCCCGCACCCTGGCAGGAATCTGCTTCACTATAGAATTCATTTCACTGAGGGTAGTCGGACACACATCCGGACAGTTGGTAAAACCGAAAAACATCAGGTTCCATTTGCCTCTTAAGCGATCTTTACCGAAGGTTTTTTGGTGATGGTCGATCAATTCAAATTTTGGAAGTGTCCGTGCCTCGCTACCCAGTAGCGTGATCACTTCGGTTTCAACCAGGCTGCTGTTAGCAGCAACCTGTGCTGAATGACCGATGACAGAATAGACTAAAATCAGCAAACCAAATACTTGAGCTAAAACTATTCTCATCATGATACCGGGTTTAAATATCGTCTATAAACTTGAAACTGTACGTGCAGGTTTTTCTTTCTGCTCCCGTTTTACTGCGACCTTTTCCAGTCGAATGGTTTCATTTTCCATAAATTGAATAATACTTTTAACGTCCATTTCTGACAGACTAAAGTTCGGCATCACCACCTTATACTTTTCTTTTAGCGCAACTGCAATCGGGTCTTTTTCAGCCAGCATAATATCCGGTTCTTTTAACCATCGAATTAGCCACTCCGGGTCACGAACTTTACCCACGCCAAAAAGGTCGGGGCCTATCTGCGGGGCATTAGGGATCTTTGCAATTCCACCACTTATTACGTGACAGGAAGTACACATATTCCTGAATTTCATTTCACCATCAGTAATCTGGCGAAGTACGGGTGCGTCTTCGTATTTATTTCGATTTTTA
>DUAA01000016.1 GCA_012961055.1 Nitrospinaceae bacterium | reverse complement strand
ACAAAAATTCTAGTGGGTTCAAGCTATAGGTTGGCCTTAACCGCTAGTGGTTATCGCTGTCTTCACCGGATTGGAGATTGACTGTTTTTTCTAAGTGGAGCAACGATTCTACCGAAGGAGTTATCCGGTCAATAAAAGGTTTGGGATAAAGGCCTATCAACAAAATAAGCAAGCAGGCAGGTAAAAGAAGTTTGAACTCGTGTCTATCAATATCTGTCAACCCTTCCGGCAGGTTATCCGGTTTTCCCTGCATCGAACCCTGGAACATGTACAACATGTAGATGGAAGCAAAAACAATCGACAATCCGCCCATCAAAACAAGGATACCCGATAACCCTGAAAACATAGTCGATGTCCAGACTCCCATAAGAATCAGGAATTCCCCGACAAAACCGTTCAACCCTGGAAGCCCCAGAGCAGCCAACATAATCAACATGAAAGTTCCATATAAAACAGGCATAGCCTTACTCAAACCACGAAGCTCATTCAAATTGCGAGTTCCTGTACGCATCTCAATAAATCCAACAATCAGAAACAATGCCGATGCGATGATGCCGTGGTTGATCATCTGGAGCAAACTACCTTCAATCCCGGTCCCATTATTAGCAAAAATACCAATCACAATAAATCCTAAATGACTGATGCTGGAGTATGCGACCAAGGCCTTCAGGTCTTTTTGTGCAATAGCAATCCAGGCACCATAAACCATCCCGGCTGCAGCTAACAATCCAATAACAACAGCAAAACTCTCCACCGCATCGGGAAACATAGGCAAACAAAATCGCATAAAACCGTAAGCACCGGTTTTGGACATGGCTCCAGTCAGCAACACCAAAGCGGGAATGGGGCAGGCCACATAAGCATGAGGCAACCAGCTATGCAAAGGAAAAACTGGAATCTTTATGGCAAAAGCCAGAAAGAAGAAGAAAAACATCCACATCTGCATGGACGAGTCAATATGTGTGAGTGTCAACACACGTAAATCAAACGTCACCTCATGAGTGGCACCATAATGCACCATCGTCAGAGAAAGGATAGCAACCAACATCAGCAAGCTTCCTACCAGAGTATAGATCACGAACTTCATCGTGGCATAAACCCGTCGTCCTTCTCCCCACATGCCGATAAGAAAATAAGTCGGTACCAGCATCAGTTCCCAAAACACATAGAACAAAATGGTATCCAGGGCAAGGAAGACTCCTAAAGTACCCGCCTCAAGAGCCAACATCAGAGCCACAAAGTTCCTGAGTCCTTCCTTCTGAGTGAAGGAAAATAAAATAGCGATGAATCCCAGAAATGCAGTCAATACAACCATCCACAGGCTAATTCCATCCACCCCGACTAAGTAATTGATATGCAGAGCAGGAACCCAGTGAACCATATGGACAAATTGCATTCCCGAATTGGAGGCATCAAACGACAATAATAACCATAATGAAACAATCAGAGT
>DUAA01000015.1 GCA_012961055.1 Nitrospinaceae bacterium | reverse complement strand
ACTGGTTTGTTTTGGCTTGAATATAAGCGGCAATCTTATTGATAGCTTCTCGCAATGTTTCCATTTCAGTGTGAATATAGCCACCGGTAACATCATTGGTCATGGTGTGATTGGTGAGTCGGTCAATCATGGTTTTGGGGATGCTGGTGGCTTCAGCGATGGTGGTGAACGTGTGGCGTGTCATGTGGGGGTAAAAGTGGAAACTAACCGCATCATTGATTTGCTTAATCTGGACTTTGGGGTAACCATGAAATGAGTTTCGTTGTTTGGCTGGAAACAGGTATTGAGAATTTCCGGTAATTGTTTGTAATTCGTTAATCTTTGGGATTAGAACTCTTGGGATGGGGAGTTCGTGATCTGTACCATTTTTGGTGTCACGTTGGATGATTAGGTTGTTTTTGAGGTCAACTTCTGCCCACTCGATTGAATAGGTCTCTTCAATCCGGTACCCCATGTAAAGCATGGTTAAAAAGGCTGTACGGTGAATTTCTGGGGTGATGGTTTGCACAGCATCAAGCCATTCACCTAATTGATTGGACTGGATCATCTTTGTACGCCGGACTCGTTTATGCCAGAGTCGTGCATCACTTAAGATAGTGACAGGGTTATGGTCAATGGCTTTAATGACACGTGCGTGGTTTAAAATTGCGCGTAGCCGGACAAAAGCATCGTTGGTGGATGTTTTGCCCCTTGGGGTGAGTTTTTTGAATCGTTCCAGAATCATTGCTTCAGTGATTTGGCAGGCGGGTAGAGGAAGCCAATCCGAAAATCCCCATTGGGTTTTTTGTTGGTAATCTTTTTTAGTGCGTGGTTTCAGGTCGTCATGGTCTTCAATGTATCGGTCAATTAACTGCTGTAATGATTGAGACCGTGCTTTTTTTTTCCGTTTTTCTTCTGTAGGGTCAATGCCTTTATTGATGGCGTTCAGTATTTCGGTGGCTTTTTCTCGGGCATTGGAAACAGATACTTCTGGGAACGTGCCGATTCGGACAAATTTGGTTTTTCCGCTGGAGTCTTTTTTGATGACGTAAAAAATCTTGCTTCCGCTACTGGCAACACGAACATTAAGTTTGGGTTGTTCTTGGTCGTAATAAGTTTTGCGTGTGGCTTGTCCGTGACCGTTAGGTGGTGGGGTGGGGATTGAACGTATTTGTAGTTGAGTGAAGTTAAATCGGTTGTTCACTGGGAGTACCTCATAAAACCGTTAAAACTCTGGCTAACCTATGGCTAACTTTGAGAAGTGATTATGGGTAATAATAGTCAAAGAAGGGTATATTGTCAAAAGTCATTCTAAAATAGTAAGTTATATTGAATTAACAAGGTTTTATGGGTTTTTGTAGGGTTTTCAAATGTATGTAATAAAGCCCGACCAACTAACTTTTAATGCGATGGTCGACGGTTAGAATCCGTCACGACCATCATCTTTTCTTTTTTATATTAATAAGTTGTCTGT
>DUAA01000014.1 GCA_012961055.1 Nitrospinaceae bacterium | reverse complement strand
ATAATCCATATGCCCAAGAGCATCAACTATACGTGGAGAAAAAACTAAAGTGAGATATGGTTATGTTTACATATCCAAGAACCAGATAAATGGGGAACGATACTTGGGTCAGCATATTGGACAAATAAAAGATCCAGAATATTTAGGTTCGGGTGTGGAATTGAAAAAACAGGTTGAAGAATATGGAGCTGAGAATTTTACCAACAGAGTTGTGGAATGGGCTGATGGCTCTGATGCTCTATTTTTGGCAGAGTGTAAGTGGATGAATAAGACGGGAGCAGTGGAGAAGGATGAATGGATGAATAAAATGCATCCCTCTTCATATCCCAAAGTAACTCCTGAAACCTGTGCTAAGATAGTGGCAACACGAAAACGAAATGGCTCTTATGGGAATTACCATACGGTTGAATCCTTAGCAAAAGCTATAGCAACAAGGAAACGAAACGGCACACTGAACCCGAATACCCCAGAGTCCATTGAAAAACGAATAGCAACAAGGAAACGAAACGGCACACTGAATACCCAGACACCTGAGTCCATAGAGAAAAGCATAGCAACAAGGAAACGAAACGGCACAATGGATACTAACACACCAGAGAGCATAGCCAAACAACACACCACAAAGATGGAACGATACGGAACATTGAATACTACTACACCAGAGTCCTGTGCAAGGGGCTGGGAAACACGGAGAAGAAACAAAAATGAGAAATAAGAATGAAGTTCCTCCGCCGGATTTTTCCACCAGCTTTCAAATGCTATATCGTGTATTCCTTAGTGATGGATATATCGCTGGCGTCTGCGGCAGTGTGGTACTTCTTCATCCGATAACAGGAGAAAACTAAAATGAAATGCTCAAACCCAGAATGTCATTGTGAAGATTGCACTTGTGACCCTTGTACCTGCACTGAAGAGAGTCAATGCGGGTGTGATGCTGATCATAGCAACGATTGGAAGAGTGTATTGTAGTGAGAAGGAGAATATTATGATAACACTAACAGAAAATGCCAAGACCCAGATGGCCGACATATGCGAGATGCAAAATAAAGATGTGGTAAGGTACGAGTTGAACGGTGGCGGCTGTGGGGGAATTATAGGTAAGTTCCTCACTGAGTTGCATTATGAGCCCGAAAGTGGTGACAAAACATGGTCACTTGGAGGCGATAAGGTTTTCGTCCTCGATAAATTTTCAATAGGCTTTATGGACAACGGAACAATAGATTTTGATGAAGGTAAGTTTATGCCATCATTCAAGGTAACAATACCTGATAAAAATTCTTGTGGCTGCGGGAGCAGTTTTGTCGCAACATGATAATCAACGGCATCCTATATCTCCCCTGTATTTTCACACCATTCGTGGAGAATAGTGTGCCACTTATAACACTAATATTTTCATAGGAGAAAATAAATGACAAAGACAGATAAGATTTTAGAAGATGTAACCTTTCACCTCAACCACCTTACTGCCCAACA
>DUAA01000013.1 GCA_012961055.1 Nitrospinaceae bacterium | reverse complement strand
ATTCCTTCATTCACGTTAGGACCAAATACCTCGGACTCTGTGATTTCACTACGCAAAACAGGTTTGAATCCATTTTTAAACCAGGTTCCGGCAGTTTCCCGACAAATAAATTTTACGGATTCATCCAGGTTACCGTTATACCGTTGTCGTAATCGATCTTCCATACAGGGATCTGAACCTTTAACTAGACACAACATGACGCTGGGAATACCGAATCGGTTGGGAATTTCTTTTTTCATTTGGCTCACCATTTGATCCAGGTTTGTACTGCCCAACACCTGTCTTTCGATTTCGAATAAATGATTCTGAATTTTTTCATTGGAACGTAAAGTTTCGAATAACCATTCCAGTTTGTTTTCAAGATGATCTTTATCATCATGCACCCGCTTGATAATCCGGTCGGTCATACTCAACATACTCATTGGTTCAATAGGCAAATCTTCTTCTTTTATCGCTTTAATGTTTTTTAGCAGTTCCGGGTACTCGTTAAAAAACTCGAGATGCTCATTAAGGTAAATAGCAATCTGATCTCTGTTCATGGAAGATTCCTGTTTAGTACGTTGAATGAATTCGAAATTTGCCACAAGATACCATAACTGGCACCAAATTAATATAAATAAAATATTATAAATCAATTAGTTATAGGATAATAAGAGCCCGGTTGGCGTAGTCGCCGGCGGCAAATTGTACTCGGTTTTCCGGACTGGTATTCGGATTATCCGGCTGATAAAGTCCTTTTAAATTTCCACCCACGAGATATAGGGGCGCCTAAGGTGTGTATCTAACTGCCTCGCTCCTCAGAGGGGTGGAACCAGCGATAAAGAACGGGCAAGACCACTAGGGTCAATGCTGTGGATGAGATGATGCCGCCGATGACCACCGTTGCCAGTGGGCGTTGCACTTCTGCTCCGGTGCCTGTTGCCAGGGCCATTGGGATGAATCCCAATGAGGCCACCAAAGCCGTCATTAACACCGGGCGGAGACGTGTAAGTGATCCTTGCCGAATGGCTTCATCTAAGGGGAGTCCATCATCACGGAGATTTTCTATAAACGAAATCATCACCATTCCGTTTAGCACAGCGACTCCTGAAAGGGCGATAAAACCCACTGCAGCTGATATTGATAAAGGAATTCCCCTCAGCCACAAAGAAAGAAATCCACCCGTCAATGCTAAAGGAACTCCAGAAAATATTAACAACGCATTAGTATTCGAGCCAAATGCCGCCAACAGTAATAAATAAATCAGAGCAAGAGTTAAAGGAATGACCACCCACAATCGTTGCGATGCAGATATCAGATGTTCAAACTGACCGCCCCACTCAATCCAATAACCTGGTTCTGATATATGTTGCAAGGCGGTTTGCGCCTCTTCAACAAAAGAACCCAGATCGCGGCCCCTTACGTTTGCAGTCACCACCACGCGCCGCTTGGAATTTTCCCGACTGATCTGATTAGGCCCCAAAATGTATTTGAATTCGGCGATTGCACCGAGAGGAATGAATTTTGAAATATGTCTTTCTGAACCCAAACCAGAATGCGATGCTTCCTCTATATTCTGATCTAGAGGTATGGGAATTTCTTTGAGCAAATCCATTTTCTCGCGGATGTCTTCTGGCAAACGCACGATGAGGTCGAACCTGCGATCTCCCTCAAAAACCTGGCCTGCCTTTTTGCCCCCAACCGCAATTTCGATGATTTCCTGCACATTGGACACATTGATTCCTAGTCGGGCCATGACAGGACGGTCCAGCTTCACCGTCAATAACGGAAGGCCGTTCACTTGCTCGACTTTCACATCCGATGCGCCAAGAATATCAGCCAGAACATGTTCAACCTTATCGGCTAGAATTAAAAGCATGCTTAGATCATCCCCGAAAACTTTAACCGCCACATCACTTCGTACCCCCGAAATCAGCTCATTAAACCTCATCTCTATCGGCTGGATAATTTCGTATTTATTGCCATGAACTTCTGCCAGTTTATTTTCCAGATCTATAATCAACTCTGTTTTTTTTCGTTCAGGGTTTTTCCATTCGTTGCGCGGTCTCATCATCACAAAAACATCGGCCACACTGGGGGGCATCGGATCAGAAGCAATTTCAGCCGTGCCGATCTTGGAGAAAACATAATTCACTTCCGGCAATTCATTTATCTTTTTCTCCAATACATCCTGCATGGAAACCGCTTGGGAAAGACTAGTGCCTGGAACTCTGAGAGCGTGAACAGCGAAATCCCCTTCATCCAGAGTCGGGAGAAACTCACTGCCCATTTTCTGGCTCAATAAAATACTCAGCACCACCAGCACCCCAGCAAAAACAACCACGGACGCACGATTTTTAGAGGAAAAACTCAATAGAAAAGAATAGATCCTGTGAGTTCCTCGAAAAAAGATACTTTGTTTTTCAGAAATAGAACTGGACATAAATTGGGCCATCATCGCCGGAACAAAGGTAATCGAAAGAATCAAAGCGCCGGCAAGCGCAGCCAATACGGTAAATGCCATTGGTTGGAACATTTTTCCTTCAATGCCAGTTAGGGTGAGAATGGGCAGGTAAACGACCATGATGATGAACACACCAAAGATGCTTGGACGGGAAACTTCACATGCAGAAGTCTGAATAATCTCAAACCGCTCTTCCTGATTCAAAATCCGCCCTAACCGTTTTTGTTCTCCTGCCATACGGCGGCAACAGTTTTCCACGATAATCACTGCGCCATCCACTATGATGCCAAAATCAATAGCGCCTAGGCTCAATAAATTTCCACTGACACGATTGCTCACCATCCCCGTTACGGCAAACAACATAGAAAGAGGAATCACCAATGCCGTGATCACTGCCGCACTAAAATTGCCTAATAATAGAAATAAAACAACGATTACCAGAAGAGCTCCTTCCAGAAGATTGTCACGCACGGTTCTCAGAGTAGCATTAACAAGATGGGTACGGTCATAGAGAGTATTTGCCACTACCCCTTCTGGCAGAGTTCGATTGATGGTTTTCATTTTTGCAGCTACTTTTAAAGAAACCATTCTACTGTTTGCACCTTTGAGCATGAATACAGTCCCCAGCACGGTTTCCTTACCATCTTTGGTAGCTGCTCCCGTTCTTAATTCCTTACCCAGACTCACGGTGGCTACGTCCTTAATATAAATAGGAACGCCCTTGTGGGTGCCAATAACGATATTTTTGATATCCTCCATACCCGATACCTGGCCGGGAGTTCGCACAAGGTATTGCTGGCCACTGTGCTCGATATATCCCGCACCCCTGTTATCATTATTCATGGCCAATGCCTGGATAATTTCTCTGAATGAAAAACCGTAGGCGATCAGTTGTTGCGGGTCGGGCGCAACCTGAAAATTCTTGACGTATCCTCCAATACTATTAACTTCCGTCACTCCAGAGATGTTCATCAGTTGTGGCTTAATAATCCAGTCCTGAATAGTTCTCAGCTCAGTAGAAGAGTAGGTGGTTCCATCAGGCTTTCGATATCCCTCTTCGGTTTCCACCGACCACATGAAGATTTCGCCTAGGCCGGTTGTAATCGGACCCATAACAGGTTCTATATTCTCCGGCAAACGACCCTTCACTTCCTGAATCTTGGAGCTTATCAATTGTCGGGCGAAATAAATATCAGTCCCATCCTCAAAAATTACCGTAACTTGAGAGAGGCCATAACGAGATAGGGAGCGGGTATGCTTCAAATTAGGTAAACTCGCAAATAAAGTTTCGATCGGAAAAGTGATGCGCTGCTCAACTTCAAGCGGAGTGAAGCTCGGTGCCTCGGTGTTGATCTGGACCTGAATATTCGTTACATCCGGCACTGCGTCCATTGGGAGGATTGTAAAATTATATCCACCTACCGCAATGAGGACCAAAGCTCCTAAAATGACAAATAATCTTTGCCTGATAGAATTTGCTATAATTTTTTCCAGCATAATTCTTTTCCTAATCTTTATTTAGATCCCTTTTACCTGCTACTACTCATGCAATTAGCAGGCTAGTGGCTGTGGGTGGCTCCGGATTTTTCAATCTCCGCTTTCACCACATAACTGTTCTTCGCCACATATTGGTCACCGACTTTCAAACCCTGTAGCACCTCTACCTTGTTGCCATCCTTTTCCCCAAGCTTTAACGGTCGGGCTTCTAATAGTGACCCATATTTGACGAACACCACCGACCAATCTCTAAAGTTTTGAATAGCATCCAATTCCACAACCATCGGAACTTTCCGCTCCCCGAGAATCAAATCCACCGTTACATAGGCCCCAGCACGCAACTCACCCTTTATATTAGGAATCACCGCCCTGCCTGTTGCGGTTCGTGTTTTTTCATCGATCACCGAACTAAGATAAGAAAGTTTTGCGTGGAGGATTCTGGATTCCGTTTTAAGGATAACTTTTTGTCCCAGACGAACCTTGTTTAGTTCTTTTTCTGGGATAGCAAAATTCACCCACACTTCTGATAGGTCTGCCAGAAGAAAAATTTCATCATCATTATTCACCGCCTCCCCAGTGGTCAGATGTTTCTGAATGATCGTACCGTTTAAAGTGGCTCGTAACTCATACCGAGTGAACCTCTGTTCATTCTGTTCCACCTCCTCTGGAACCAGGCCCAATGCTAAAAGTTTTTGGCTAGCGGTTTCCAGATTGAGCTGGTTGATTTCGAGAGTATGTTTCTTTTTTCGTAGAGACCACTCCCCATCGTAGGAAATCTTTTCGCGCAATGCGATATAACGAGCCTCTGCACTTTTATAATCTTTCCAAGCCAGTAAATAACCCGACTCCGCGGTGATTCCCTTTTTAAATAATTCTTTTTCCTGGAGATGAATGGATTTTGCCAACCTCAATTTGGCATAGGCTGGGATGAGCAATTCCCTGTTTTTTCCGATCAACCGGCCATTCAGTTGACGATCAATTACTTCTAAGTCCTCTTCATTTTCGAGTAACTCCAACATTTGCCGGGTGTTATCAAAAATGAGTGTTTCCCGGCCTAAATCAGTCTTGGCCAGATCAACCTGTTTGATCCTAGCCAGATAACCAACCTTTGAATCTGCCAATTCCTGGCTTTCCAAAATAGCGATGATTTCGCCAGCAGAAACCCGATCACCCAAATCTTTAAATACTTTTTTTACAACTCCATTTACTCTGGGAACAATATGGACCAGTTTTTCTTCGTTCAGCACTATCTCGCCGGGTAGCTGAATAGTTGAGGCCAGTTTTGCCGAACTCACTTTTTTAAATACCAGACCTGCGTTCTTAATTGCCTCAGGAGAAAACTCTGCCCTGCCTTCAATTTGTGAAAGCTTCCATTGAAAGTTTTGCCCTTTCCATTTTGCATTGACAATCATGTCGAAAGAATGTGGCTCGGCAACAATTTTATCCCCCAATAAATATTCTCCCGAAGGTTTGAAGTCAATAGTATCGGTCCGGTCCAGCCTTTTTAATACAATATTTAAATCAATTTCTTTAAAGTTTATTGCTTCACCCTCATGAGACGTTATATACACTCTGAATTGAGGGGGGATGCCATCTTCATAAATTTTTACCTCCACCTGGAAGTCCCTTTCAGCAAACAGCCATCCTCCGTGCTTTCCCCGTTGCTCAGTTTTGCCATAGCCTTTATGATCATCATGTCTCTGAGAATTTTTTGGAGTTAGCTTTTCCATATTTAAAATGCCGTAGGCCAATACCGCGCCCACAATCAAGATTGCAATAGGGCCTATAGATATTTTTCCGCTCATGGCCTGTTTTCTCCTTCCCCGTTTCTCATAAACTTGGTGCTGTCGATTGGATCGACACCCGTCAAGCTTTCCACCTCAGCGATCGCATTGTGATAATCAGCCAGTGCATCGATGTACTGGCTTTGAACTTGAAAGAATGTTTTCTGGCTATCCATTACATCCAACAAGCCAAATTTTCCAAAACGATAACCTTCGTTCATAGCATCCAGCGCTTTGTTTATCGCCGGCAAAATTTCCGTCTTAATTGAAATCACCCTTGCATGGGAAAATGAAACTTCGCTGTAAGCTTGTAACAGGTCTTCTTCAAATTTTAACGTTGCCGCTTTTTTTTCTTCCTTAATCTGCGACAGACGATGACGGGCGTTAGCAATGCCCCCTTGATTGCGATTGAACCAATTTAAGGGAACAGTCACTCCAAAAACTAAGGCGTTATCACCCATTTCTTCCAACCTACGGTATCCCCCGCTGAATGTTATATCCGGAATTGTTTTGGAAATTTCTACATCCACCTGTGCCTGCCGATGAGCCAGAACTGTAGTCCATTTTGAAATATTTGGATTAACGGCTTTCCTTTCTAAAAAAGGCCTATCAGGAACAGAGAAAAAATCACCTGAAGCAAAATCAAAGTGTGGTTTAGTTTCCCCCCATAAAACCGACAATTGTCTGCGAACGTTTTTAAGTTTCATCCGCGCCCTTTCTTCCTCAATTCGGATATTTGCAAGAGCTATTTCGGTCTTAATTTTTTCAATAACCGCGACTTTACCTGCTTTAATCCTTTCTGAGACAGTAATTAAAAGTTTTTCAGCCAACTTTACCCTCTCACCTGTTAAGGACAGCTTTTGTTGAGCTTTTAGTACATGGATATAAGACTGAGTAACACGGGTTAAAACCCCCAGGCGCTGAATTTTATAGTCCCAACCAGCAATTTCTTTGGATAATTTCGCTGAACCTTTTCGGAGTTTCCGTTTGTCTCCGAGCTCTACCATCTGTTTCAGTTGAACCGTGGTCTCAGATTGGTCAAAGCCATTGAAGTTCCCCGAACCTATTGCATTTTCCACTTGCACATCGAGGATAGGATTAAAAATCATTCCGGCCTGAAGAGTCTGTGCTTCCCGGGCTCGGATTTCATACGAAAAAGCCCGCAGGTCAGGGTTATTCCGTAGGGTGATTTTTAAGGCCTGAACTAGAGTAATAGATCCGGTTAATATTCTATTTTGTTTTTCCTCTGCTAAAGATGGCAATGGCATTAGAAAAACGAAAAATATCAAAAGATTGATTAATGCGCGTTTCATTTTCTTTTCCCTCCAGCATAACGCTGGACTCAATTAGCGATTTAATTATTCCGCACTCAATCGTTCTAGAGGCACAACAAGTTGATACCTATCAGTCCATTCTCTAAATAGGGAAAGTGTAGGCATTGGCTCATCAAGCCGGAACAGAAATTGACTGCTAAATTAAGTGAAACTTATTGGTCCTACGCCTAGTGGGGGGGAACGTGTTGGAGGCAGGCTTCTATTGAATTGCCAAGTGAAGGAGAGAGTTTCGGTACCGTTTAGAACGGTAACCAGAGGATTTGAATTTTGAAAGGGTAAAAAATGTTCAATTTGTTTAGAGACCGAGTCCTGTTTTAGGGACTTGGAGGTTTTTGCCAAGGTAAAAAATTCGGAATCACTTTCATCATAATCATCCGAAGAATGCGAGGAATGAAAATGATCATCCAGTTCGTAATTAGAAAAATGCCCGTTGATAAGATGGACATAGGCTTCTAGACTCGCAGAATGATAACGTCCTTCGTGCTGATGCTGGTGCGTATTCTCGATGTAACTATAGGACGCTTCAGGATGATAATGAATAAATGGAAGCAACAAAAATGGGACCGCAACCCCTAAAAGGATCAATCTCCATAAACCCGAACTTATTCTTTTAATACGGCAAGTCATTGATGCCAGTCCAAAAGTAGTATTAGCTGTTTATCGGAAAGTCTTTCTATTACTTTAAATGAAACCTATTGTAGGTTTCAAGTAGATTTTCTTATTATTTATTTTGAGGACGTATCTTTTGGGGGGGTTGGGGGAGATTTATAACCACATGCGATGGGGCCACTTAGAAAAACAAGGATCATAAATAATAGAAAATTGGTTTTTAGTTTCATGCTCGCCCTCTATTTCAGTTTTTTGGTTAGACGTAAAATTTGCGCCTTCACCTGTTTTTTCGCTGTTCCACCGTAAACATTTTTACGATCTACTGAATTCTTTAAGGCAATATGATCCGTGACATCGTCCTCGAACCGTCGGGATATTTTGCGTAGATCCTTTAGCGATAAATTGCCCAGCGTTTTACCTTCATCCAAACAAAAGGCAACGGTTTTACCCGTGATCTCATGGGCCTCACGAAAAGGCACCCCCTTTAAAACCAGATAATCTGCCATGTCGGTGGCCGTTAAAAACCCACTAGCTTCCAGTTCCTCATTTGAAAGTAATTTGAATTTTGTAGATTTCATCATATCGGTGAAAATTTCCAGACAAACTTGGATCGTATCTGCAGAATCAAACAAAGGCTCCTTGTCCTCCTGCATATCTTTATTGTAAGCCAGAGGCAACCCCTTCATTAACGTGAGGAGGGAAACCAGATTGCCAAAAACCCGACCGGATTTTCCGCGAATTAATTCTGCCGCATCAGGGTTCTTTTTTTGCGGCATGATGCTACTTCCTGTGGTAAAAGCATCGGACAATTCCACAAATCCAAATTCACTGGAATTCCAAATGACCAGTTCTTCGCAAAACCGGCTGAGATGCATCATCAGCAAAGCCGAGGCGCTGCAAAATTCTACGGCAAAATC
>DUAA01000012.1 GCA_012961055.1 Nitrospinaceae bacterium | reverse complement strand
CGTCTTTATAGATGAGGTTTGGAAGTTGTGAAAACGTACTTCCACTCTCCACCGCTTCGGTTAATCTCAGGTAAGCCGACTCCCCTTCGTACACCACTGCGGTATCAAACCATTCCCACAGTCCTTGCATTTCCGGCAAAGTATCGCGGATGCGAGTGATAATATTTCCACCCAGAGTGATATGCGTTCCGGGAAACTCTTCTTTGATCATTTTGCAAAAGGTGAAAGTCGCGATGAGCTGTTTTTGCTGCACCACCGAAATACCGACCATCTTCGGACGCTCACGCTCCATGACTGGGCGAATCAACATACGATATACATCACGATAAATATTAATCTGGTCATCATCAACGGCTTCCAGAATTTCCGAAGACATGAATGGCTTGTAGACGATATCGGTCTCGATAGGAGGAAAACAGATTTGCGCCGGATAATATCCTAATGAAACCAAGGACATGGTTTGATGCAGGCAGTTTGTGGCCCACTCCAACTGATCAATATCGTAAAAGGTATTTCCGCGCAGGATTTTCTTGGCTTTTTCTACATCCTGAGAATACTGCTCAAACAGTTCAGGAGTGCAGCTGAGAAGCTGATCCATCAACGCCTGCTCTTCCTCGTCCAAGGCACGCTCTTTTTGTTCATGTTGAAGATGGACCAATTCGCTGGAAATACGTTTCGCGACATGGTCCAGAAACTGGGGACTGAAAAACAGATCATACATCTCGACATTGACATCCAATTGCGAGACCTCATGTCCCGCCGGACGCAGAACGGAAGCCAGTGACGGCAAGCTCAGGTAGGGCTCGGAAGGTAACCAGTCCGGTGGAAATAAGAGTAAAGATTTCATTTTATGACCTCAGTCAGGCCCGGCAAAGGACCTTCTCCTCTTCTTCTGCGGGGGGTTGTTTACCACCCAGCGACTCTTTACCAAACTTATCGAGATAAAGTAAAAAATGTTCCCGCGGCAAAGTTCCCCAAAGTTGCAGGGATTGGAAAAATTCTTCTGCCATACTGATGCATTTGCTGTTCATTTCCACGGCTTCTTCTCGCGACATGCCTTCTTTGGCCACAAAGTCCAGATTCATGGCTATGTTTCTTTCCGGATCTTCGATAATACGATCGATGGAAAATTTTTCTGGATACTGGTAGCAACTCGAATCTCTATTTAGCAGGAACACGCCTGGCCCAAAGGAATGAATGGAGTCCAGATTGTCGCGGAGAAAATCAATGGTCTCCTGCGCTTCAGGGCGGGTTTCGGTGGGGAATCCGAAAAACAAGAACGAATGGTTCCAGATTCCCGCCTGATGGCTTTTTTGCAGAACATCCCGTTCAACTTCTTTAGTGGTTCCCTTATCGATGAGAGCCAATACCCGGTCATTTGCGCTTTCCAGTCCGAACATTAGGAAAATGAATCCGGCCTTTTTCATTTTTCCGAACAACTGGTCATCCATCACCTTTTCAAATTTCAGTAACGCCAGA
>DUAA01000011.1:2002-8624 GCA_012961055.1 Nitrospinaceae bacterium | reverse complement strand
TCAGATATTGAGTATGCCGACTCCGTCACCCTGTTAAAATCGCTGGAAGGACGTATGGAAATGCGGTAGCCCAACAGCCTTATGTCTAAAGAAGGGTTTTAGGTTTTATTAACTGAACTTAAATTTTTTATTACATTTAGCAGAACAAGAAAAAGATTCAAATCTCCTTGACAATATGGTACAAAACGATTAAATTTCAGTGTTTTAGTCCCATTCAAAAAAATCCATTCCGGTGTGGCGCAATGGTAGCGCAATCGACTGTTAATCGATGTGTTAGAGGTTCGAGTCCTCTCACCGGAGCCAGTATCAGTCATCTTTTGCAGGTGCGCGATTCTGTGGCCCTGTCGAATTCTCGGCAGGGTTTTGCTTTAAGTTGCAAAGGCCAAACTGATTGGTTATTCTTCTTAAATTGATAAACCTCCTTTGGCCGCAAATAAGATCCCGTTATGAATCAACGACCACGCAGAAATAGATTGAATCCAGCTATTCGTGGGTTGATCCGGGAGACCTCAGTGAGTCCGGCCAATTTGGTTTGGCCAGCTTTTGTTCAGGAAGGTAACAAGCTTCGCAGTCCGATAATGTCCATGCCGGGTGTCGCAAGACTTTCCATTGACCAGCTAGTTTGCGATTGCCAGAAGGCATTTGATCTTGGCATCCCAGCAGTAGCCCTCTTCCCTGTTATTGAAAATTCGTTGAAAAATTCAGAGGGCAAAGAAAGTCTAAATCCCAAAGGACTGCTGCAACGGGCGGTAAAAGAACTGAAGAAATCCATTCCCGGTTTGCTAGTTATCACCGATGTGGCGTTGGACCCGTATTCTTGTGATGGGCATGATGGGTTGGTACAAGACGGCAAAATCCTGAATGATGAGACGTTGCCCTTATTAGCTAGTATGTCAGTAGCTCAGGCGGAAGCAGGAGCCGATGTGGTAGCGCCTTCAGATATGATGGACGGTCGGGTTGAGGCCATCCGCTGGGCTCTGGATGATGCTGGATTTAATGATGTACTGATTTGTAGTTACTGCGCAAAATATGCCTCGGCATTTTATGGACCATTTCGAGATGCGCTTGATTCTGCTCCCAAAGAGGGAGATAAAAAGACTTATCAAATGGATCCAGCTAATGTCCGGGAGGCACTACGGGAAATTCTGTTGGATGAAGAAGAAGGAGCAGATTGGTTATTGATTAAACCTGGCCTGCCTTATCTCGATATCATCCGGTTAACGCGTGAGCATTCTGTTCTACCCATCGCCGCCTATCATGTCAGTGGAGAATATGCGATGCTAAAGGCTGCTGCTGAAAAAGGTTGGCTCAATTATGACAGTTGCTTGATAGAATCGCTCATCAGTATGCGACGGGCTGGAGCGGATATGATCTTCACCTATGGCGCGCTCGACGCCGCTTCCATATTGCATCGGTAATTTTTCAGGTTTTCCTCTTCATTTTAATTTTTAAGAGGTTTTTCCCGCCGTGTCTAAAACCGAATACTGGGTTCACAATCTGGATCCATTTCTATTTCAATTCACAGAGAGTTTTGGCATCCGCTATTATGGATTGGCCTATGCGTTAGGCTTCTTAGTTGGAATGTGGCTCCTACATATTTTCTGTAAACATGGCAAAGCCACGCTTACCCCCGATCAACAATCGTGCATTATTACCTCTATGATGATTGGTGTATTGCTGGGTGGTCGTATGGGATATATGTTGTTCTACGCATTTGATGATATTCTTCGCCGACCCTGGGTCATATTTCAGATTTGGAAGGGGGGCATGGCCAGTCATGGGGGTTTCATTGGTGTGCTAGTAGCCTGCTGGTGGGTAGCGAAAAAATTAAACCTGTCTATTTTGCGGTTGGGAGACCTGATATGTCCCTTGGTACCGCCAGGAATATTGTTGGGACGTATTGCAAACTTCATCAATGGAGAGTTGTGGGGAAAAGTGTCTCACGCCTCATGGGCAGTGATTTTTCCTCAAAGTGCCACGCCAGGAACTCCCTTGGAACTGATTGAACCACGTCACCCATCCCAACTTTATGCAGCCGGATTGGAAGGAGCCATATTATTGGCATACAGCCAATGGCGTTTGTGGAAAACCGATGTTCTAGCCTCTCCGGGAAGATTGACGGGAGAATTCCTATCGATCTACGGGGTGGTACGCATTTTCGGTGAACAATTCAGAGAGCCTGATGCCCCCCTCATAATGGATCTGAGCCGAGGCAGTTTTTATAGTATTTTTCTGTTGATTGCGGGCGCTTTTCTTATCTATTATTCCGCCACTAGGCGCAGGGTCGACTAGCAATAGTTCTTTCTGGTAAGTAAACAGATAACCCAGCTTAATGAGCAAGGACTATCCTAAAAACCCAGAAGGGTTATACCAACTTTGGAAATTTGTTTGATGAGAAGGTTATAGAGATTCTGGGAGTCCGTATCTGGTTTGATAGTTTAGAGATTTATAAAAACAACGTAACCAAAAAAAGCAAATTATTGCGGTGCTTACAGAAAATGATGTTTTTGGAGAAATGGGTCTGATAGATGGGCTTACGTGTTCGGCTAAGGTAGCGGCTTTGGAAGGTTATTCCATTACAATCATAACTCAAGAGACGTTTAACCACTTGGTACAACACAACCCTCAGGCTCTCATGCCCATACTTAAAGTTTGAGCAAAAAGGCTTTGATCTACTCTGTTTTTAGAGGAAGATCTTAAAAAAGGAAAAGCTTTCCAAACTCTATAGGTTCGAATTCAAGTTCTCTCCCGGCATATCCTGAAATTAAATTGTGCACAATTTCCTAAGTTTGTTGTGATTTCATGTCTCTTTGTTGTAAGCTTAATTATTCGATCCAATAAACCTCTTAAGAAATTGAGCTAAATTATGGTTCCAGAATTATTATCGCCTGCTGGCAGTCCTGAAAAATTAAAATATGCCTTGGCCTATGGTGCCGACGCAGTGTATGCCGGTATCCCAAAATTTTCCCTTCGGGCAAGAGAGAATCCCTTTAAAAATGATTTACTCGAAGATGCTATTGCCTACACTCAAAAAATGGGAAAAAAATTTTATGTTACTGCAAACATTCTTCCGCCTAACCGGAAAATTGAATCCTTTAAAAAATCCTTAGCTCAACATGCTGCATTGGGTCCGGATGGTTTCATCATGGCTGACCCTGGAATGATTAAATTTGCCATTAAGGAGTTTCCAGAGATTCCGGTTCATCTTTCAGTGCAGTCCAATACGATGAACTGGGTCACCGCAGAATTCTGGTACAACCTCGGTGTCAAGCGGATCATTTTATCGCGCGAACTTTCTTTAGAGGAGATCCAGGAAATTAATCATCGTGTCCCTGGCATGGAGTTGGAGGCTTTTGTTCATGGATCGATTTGCATTGCTTATTCGGGGCGATGTCTTTTATCTAACTATTTCAACCACCGAGATGCAAATCAGGGAACATGTACTAATAGTTGTCGTTGGGAATTTAAAGTTCATGAAGAAGAGGGCAAGGATACTGAGCAGTATAAACCTCTAAAGGGGCAATATGCCATTGAAGAAACCCAGCGGGATGGCGAAATGATGCCCATAGATGAAGATGAGCATGGTACTTATATCATGAACTCAAAAGATTTAAGGGCGGTGGAATTCTTGAAACCCCTTCAAGATGCAGGTGTTATTTCATTTAAAATAGAGGGCCGATCAAAATCAATTTATTACCTAGCTTTGGTGACCCGGACCTATCGTAAGGCGATCAGCGATCTGACTGAAGGACGTTCTTTTAATCCAAATTTATTGGGAGAAATCGATAAGACAGCCAACCGAGGTTTTACATCTGCGTTTCTAATATCTGCTGCAAATAGAGACACCGAGCGGTTCGATTCACCCCAAGTGGAAAACCAGGCGCAGATATTTGGTGGACAGATAGTGAATGAGCGCCCAGGTTGGATGGAGGTGGAGGTCAAAAACCGAATCGAGCTAGGAGCTGAGGTCGAATATATTTCACCTGTTGCTCAATATAAATTTACCATCGATGCCATGGAGACAAAAGCCGGAGAAAAAGCAACTGTAGCGCATGGAGGAAATGGAACGATTTGGATCAAAACAGAACGGCAAGCAGAACCCTTTGCCTTATTGAGTATATTGCAGAATGTGGAAACGGCTGAGTCTGCTTAGGTGCAATTCTCTAACTACGTTAATCATGGGCATTTTTATCATGGTGGCTTTTGGTGGACTCTGCCAAGATCAGAGTGACAAAGATACCAATGGCCAAAGCTAATCCCAGCCAGCCTGATACGGAGTGTATTCCATAATCGAAGATATCTTTGGCCAGAGTCCCATCCAAAGCCAGCGCGACCACAATAAAAATGAAGAAGAACAGAATTTTTTTCAAGTGCAGTTCTCGATTAATGGATCTTCCTCTAATGGGGAATATTTTACCTGTTTAATTGAGCAGGTAGCCTTTTATCGGTTGCGATAATATTTGTATTCCCCAAGCACCAAGTTTTAGAATAAAAATCGTTAGTTTGGAATTTTAGCAAGAAATATATCTGAAACAATTTAAATATTGAGAAATTTTAATTCCATGTCTGTCCCGCTGATTCAAGCGTTAAAAATTGGAACTTATTTATTCCGACAAAAAATAAAAGGCAAGAAACGCTATCCTTTGGTGATGATGTTGGAGCCTTTGTTTCGTTGTAATTTAGAGTGTATTGGTTGTGGAAAAATTCAAAAACCCAATGAAATATTAAAACAGAACCTTACTCCCGAGCAATGCTTTAAAGCTGCAAAGGAGTGTGGTGCCCCTGTAATTTCCATAGCAGGCGGCGAGCCGTTAATGCATCCGCAAATTGTGGAAATCGTTGAGGGTCTAGTTACCATGAAACGTTTTATTTATTTGTGCACCAATGCGATTCTGCTGAAAGATTATTTGGATCAACTTCCTGTAACCCCATATTTAACCCTTTCCGTTCATCTGGATGGAATGGAAGAGTGCCATGACCGCATTGTTGATCAAAAAGGAACCTTCAAACTGGCCATTGAAGCTGTTAAAGAAGCGAAGAAAAAAGGATTTCGGGTAACTAGCGCTACCACCTTTTTTGAAGATACAACGGTAGAAAAGGCAGAGGAATTTTTGGACTTTTTAACTCCCCTTGGGATGGATGGAATCACGATGGCTTCTGCATTTCGATACCCAGACGCTCCGGATCAGGATCATTTTTTTGGGCGTCGCAAAACATTTGAGTTTTTCGATGCACTGCTGGAGAAAAACATAAAAGGCCGCTGGGATGTGAATCATTCCCCGCTTTATTTAGAATTTTTGCGCGGAAAAAAAGATTACTCCTGTACTCCCTGGGGAAACCCGAGTTATTCAGTGTTGGGCTGGCAAAAGCCCTGCTATCTTTTGGATGAAGGTTATGCAGAAACTTTCAAGGAATTAATGGAAACCACGGAGTGGGAGAATTATGGACATGAAAATAATCGCAAATGTGCAGATTGTACTGCCCATTGTGGTTATGAACCCACAGCGGTTAATGACGCAATATCCAGCGCAAAGGGTATGTTTGACTCCGCAAAAATGGTCTTTCAATAAACTCACTAACAAAAGAGGTCATAATACCTCTATCATTTTTTTCATTCTGAAGGGATATTCAGAGCAAAGGTTAGTTATGCTGTGACGACTCTTTGCTTGCTAGGAAACTAATTTAGTACGTTTCCGGCGGCTAACTTGGTAGGATGGTTTTTTTGTCGATATGGGCTTCTGCCAGTTGGTCTGGTCTGAGACCATCAGCCATTTTCAGGTTGGCTCCTTCGAGTCGGGTATTTTTTATTTCAGCATGCATGAGATCTGCACGTACCAGGTTAGCATTTTGCATATCCGCATTTTTTAAATTGGCCCACCGCAAGTTTGCGCCTCGCAAGTTGGTTCCCCGTAAGTTAGCGTTCTCAAGATTGGCATTTTTCAAATAGGCTCCATATAGGTACGCTCTCTCTAGGTTTGCCTTTTTAAGGTTTGCACCTAATAGCACTGTTCCTTTTAGGTTGCAGTCTTTCATGTTTGCCTGCTCTCCATCTTGACCATTTGTATCTAGCCAAATTTTGTGTTTAGTAAGGATGGCCTTCAATTTATATATGGAGAGACAATTTTTATTGGAATGGGTATCACTCATCCTTGCATTGTACATCCAGCGAATTTATTCACGCAAGTTTTACTGATGAATAACCAAGCAGTAGAAAAACCTAGCGCCCATAGTTTAAGGAAATTTTTAAGAGGCTAGAACTTTTTATCATATGATTTTTTAAAATTTCCTAGATCGGTTTTTTCATCGCTAGTAGCGGACACTTTGTATTTTATCTTGAGGTGGGTGGTAGCGAGCTAGTAGTAACAGGATTCGACATAAAACGGATTGATGTTTAATAATTTTTGAAATACATTAATGGTATTGTCGCATTCTCCTTGTGTCTGATATAAAATTCCCAACTTGAAATGAGTGAGCATCCCATTGGCATAAACTTCCAAGGACCTCAAAGGGGGTTTTTCAGCTGGGCGAGGCTAGGTTAAAAGGTGTCTCGGGAAACTCCTCGATCACGCCCTCTTCCCCCTGGAGTACGGCCTAAGGATGTTGTGAAAACATCATTTTGCTG
>DUAA01000011.1:0-1954 GCA_012961055.1 Nitrospinaceae bacterium | reverse complement strand
TCAATCAGTTCCTCTTCTTTTTTGGCAGCCTCAGACTTGGCAGCCGGCGCAGAATCTTCTTTTGCTTCAGCTCCTGAGCTTTCACCTACGCCTTCAGAAGTTTCATCTTTAGCCTCATTGGTTTCATCCAATGCTTCGGCTTCTTTCATCGAACTCTTAAAGTTTTTAATACTTCTTCCAAATGCAGACCCGATCTCAGGTAATTTACCAGCTCCAAAAATAATCATGATAATGACCAAGATCACCATCAACTCAGGAAAACCTATACCCATCATAACGCTATCTCCAGTTGGCTAATTTGATTGAGTAGCCAGTCTAGCAAATTAAATGCTAAATTGCACCCATTAGCAGGTATTAAGTGGAGAGAATGTAAAAAAGACCTAGTCTAATCGACCAGACCTTCTAAGTTCAAACTATTGGATCATACCGGAGAGAAATCCTCATTCGGTTATAGGCTCTGTTTATGAGTTGTATGTATAACAAGATACGGATTGCCATCATGGTCGTTTACGTAACCGTCAGCAACTGGGTCGCCCAAGCTCAAGACCTCGCAAACACGGGGAACTGCCATAGAGGTTCCCTAAAGAATCTTCACGCTATCGACCTTTTTCATAGAAAGGATTTCAACACCCGGTGCAACATAATCAACAGGCGGAATGCCATAATTTGAAAATGAGGCAAGTACTCCGGAACTATCGATACCGTGTAAATATTAGCAGGTTCAAAATTATTAAAACATTTTACAATAAAATAATAGGGAGACATCATGCTGGATATTATAGGCGCGGGGACTAGAATCCGAAAATGGAGAAAATCAGTACCGATGAAGTCTTTTGAATTGGCAAGGTTGATAAAGATTTCTCAGGGTAGCTTGTCAGATATCGAGAATAATAAATCGAATCCATCAGCTTCCACCATTGTTAAATTTATGAAGTATACAAACCTTAATGTTCATTGGATGCTAACTGGTCAGAAGGGCGATATGAAGACCGGTAAAATAACAGAGGAAGATCCTCCTTTTGTTATCACAATGAATCCAAGGGTTAAAAAAGTTCTAATTCAATACGAAGATTAGCGGGGAGGCCCGATGCTGCTTCCGCTCATATTTGGAGAGTCCGTGCTAAAGCAGGTTTCTCAGGATACGGATCAAAGCATCTCTGGCGGTTCATTGCTTGCAAACTTTTAGATCAGGGAAACGCTAAAAGTTGGATCGGTTAAAATCCTGATCCATGCTGAGGATTCGTATAAAACCGATGTATATCTGCAGGTATATAAGGAGACTGCCGACAAGAAATTTAACAAAATTAAATTTGGAGTCATATGATGAACGGTCCAACTGTCAAGCAGGTGGAATGGGTTATGGAGAGCTTTGGCTATTTATATTACAAATTTTTCTTACTGAAGCCACGTGTAGAACGTATGAAAATAATCAGGAATATTATTCAGAAAGCAAAACGGGAAATTAAACAGCGGCGGGTCAGGCAATAGCCCTGGAGCCACACTTTACCTTTTCTCTATAGAATGTCTATTCTGCTTTTCCCGGCTTTTTGGCTGTCTCTACTCCAACTGAGTTAGGTCTTTAGACTCAACAAGCTCTGCTTATCAAAACTTTATAAAAATGCTCCGAGCCAAACAGTTTACTACCCATAATACTCCCCCAATAAATATTTTAGTTTAACATTCGTACTACTCTCTGGGGTTCGGGTCAGGCATTCAAAACTTCAAGACGCGATAATGTTTTGTAAAGGTTGTGATATAGCAGTAAAGCAGGAATATTGAAGGACCACTGCTTCCAGCGACCTCTGACCGAAACCATTTTCAAAAATTGCTTTCACAAGTTGAACATTCTCTGGATAATGAAAAAAGCTAGGAAGAAAAAAAACCGGTCCCATCCCTAGTGGCGCAGCGGAAGCCTTGCCAGATATTAAATTTACCAGGACGTTCGTTAAACCGG
>DUAA01000010.1 GCA_012961055.1 Nitrospinaceae bacterium | reverse complement strand
AGAACATCCGCATCTACCCAAATATTATCGCCCGGTTTAACGGACTCTTGTCCTGCATGTGCAGCTAAAATCTTTTCCGTAATTGTCATTCCCATCAAACAGTTCCCTCCAAAGCGGATAATAAATCCGCAGGGTACTTCAGTTACTTAATGAAATTTTCCGAAACATCATATGATTACGCAGGATATCATTAAATGGCCCTACCATATAGATTTATTTCACTCATTTTTTAACGTAGAATTAGGTATACAAGGCCCCAAAAGGCCTTTTTGACGGTCTGTTTACTGAGAACTTATGATTGGACTTCTCAAAGAAACCCTTGACCGGCGACGTTACAAAATTCCGCTACGCCCCCACCAGGTCCAGATCAGAATCACCAACCAGTACAATACGGGTGTCCCATGTGTTAAAGGAAAAACCTTAGTGTAGAGCTGAAGCATATGAGTTCGGCTCATTTCACTAAAGTAGTCGACAAATTGGGGTAGCGCAAAAATATCACTCTATCAGATGGGGAGAACCTTTTATCCACGCCCGTGTTTTCGGATCGTCAATATCAAAAGCAACTAATATTGATCTTAGTATTCTTCATAAAAAACCTCATTTATCAAAATCTATGAGAAAGTTAATGGTAGCTCTTTAACTATCAAGAGGTTATCATCAAAATTTAAATTTTTCACTTGGACACTGCCGCAATGACCGATCCACAGTTTAAAAACCAGCAGATCATTATCGATAAGCGTCCAATTTGGATCGTGCTTTTTGATCGTCTACGCAGATACATGATCTTGGGCCTATTTTTCAGTATTTTTGCCCTGATGCTAACGCAGGAAGTCCCGAGCGGTCTTTCACCGGAAGGCTATAAAGCACTCTGCCTATTTGTACTTTGCGTCAGTCTGTGGACTACAAACATCATTCCACTTTCAATTACCAGTCTGCTCGCTATTGCTGCCGTTCCGCTTCTGGGAATTATGGACGCCAGTCAGGCTTATGGTTATTTTGGTAACAAGGCAGTTTTCTTCATCCTCGGAGTTTTTATCTTATCGGCATCAATGATTGCCTGTGGACTCAGCACCCGAATTTCTTTTTGGGTCATGGAAAACTGGAGCAAAACTCCTGGGCAATTGGTCTCGGCAACCTATTGTTTTGCAGGAGTCAGCTCGTGCTTCATGTCTGAGCATGCTGTAGCAGTCATCCTGTTTCCGATCATCCACGAAATCATAGGGTCCTTAAATTTAAAACGAGAGAACTCCATCTTTGGCAAGTCAATGTACTTTGCCATGGCCTGGGGATGTATCATCGGCGGGGCTATGACCGTGCTCGGTGGGGGACGCGTGCCCTTAGGCGTAGAGATGTTGGAAAAAGCCACAGACGGACAGAAAACTTTAGGCATTCTTCAATACACACAGTTGAGTTTTCCATTGGTGCTACTTATGTTTGCAGGCGGCTGGCTAGCTTTAAAAATCATGTTTCCGCCTGATATCCATGACATCGAACCGGCACGTAAAGCATTAAAACAAAAATCGTTGGTCATGGGGCGATTGACCTTTCAGGAAAAGGGAATAGCTCTGGTAATGGGTGCCACGCTATTTTGTTGGTTCCGGTTTGGTGATCAGCTAGGTATCGCTAACATTGCCATTATTGCCATCGTTCTATTGTTCGTGTTGAATCTCATCACCTGGAAAATGGTAGAAGCACACATTAACTGGGCCATTGTTCTCATGTACGGAGGTGCCATCTGCTTGGGAGAGGTCATGGCAGAATCAGGAGCGGCATTATGGCTAGCTGAGCAACTATTTTCGGGGTGGGTCGAATCAGGCATTGTTTTTCTATTTGTTATTGCAGTACTGTCAACCTTATTCACCACTTTTATGAGCAATTCCGCAGTCATTGCTATTCTTTTGCCCACGGCTATCAGTATGGGACCGGCATATGGGGTTGATCCTGTGGTAGCTACCATGAGTGTAGTTTTACCCAGCAACTTTGCTTTTATTTTGCCCATCGCCACCCCGGCAGCAGCATTGGCTTATTCTTCAAGGTTCTTTACGTTAAAAGAGATGATCTGGTCAGGAAGTATCCTCAGCCTATTGGGGCTGATTTGCTACGTATTTCTCCTAATGGTCTACTGGCCGATAGTAGGTTTTCAATAAAAAAAATATGAACACTGTCAATAATTTGCAACCACTTGAACTGAAAAAAAAACTGGATAATGGAGAAGATATTTTTCTACTCGATGTCCGGGAGCCTTGGGAATTTTCTCTGTCCGCTATTGCGGGGTCAGAAAACTTCCCGCTGGCAGAGGTCGTTGACCGGCAACAGGAATTTATTTTTGAAGAAGAGATCGTGGTAATCTGCCACCATGGTGAGCGCTCACAAAAAGCTGCCATAGAGCTGGTAGAATGCGGATTCAAAACCGTGCACAATCTGATCGGTGGCATCGATGCCTGGTCGCAGGTTGTAGATACCACCGTTCCCCGCTACCGGTCCTCAGGTTAGCCTCGCTAAAATGAAAAACAATTGATCATTAGACCTTGGTCAATTTATTCAACAGAGCTTCTCGCATAACTTCTATAGGGGCGGGTTCACCGGTCCAAAGCTCAAACTGTCGGGCGGCTTGATTGATGAACAATTCACTACCGGGAATAACCGTACAACCGGCGGCTTTGGCTTCGCGTAAAAGTTTTGTCTCCAGCGGATTGTAAACCGAGTCGAAAACAACCATACCTTCTTTGAAATCTCTTGCCAAAAATGGACTTTCATTGATATTGGGACTCATCCCCACTGGCGAGCAATTGATTAAAATATCTATGTATCGAGTTCCTGCGTCCCGCGCATGAACCAACTCGCAATCCAGTTCCCTTGCTAGGCTTTCTCCGCGCTCTTTATTTTTATTGTAGGTCACCGTTAATCGACCACCTTTTTCTTTCACACCATAACCAATAGCCTTAGCTGTACCGCCGGAACCAAGAATCAAAACATTTTTATCCTGCAACGATGTCCAGGCTTCGAGAGCGTCAATGGCCCCAGAACAATCCGTATTATAGCCGACCCAATCGGCCCCTTCTTTCACGACCGTATTGACCGCGCCAATTTTTTTAGCTGTTTCATCAATGCGGTTCAACAAAGGCATGATCTGTTCTTTGGCCGGCATGGTGACACTCAGCCCACTAATGAAATCCTTAAAAAGGTTGTAGAATTTTTCCACATTATCGATTCGAAAAGAAACGTAGATGTCTGAAGATTCTTTTTCCTGAAATGCACGGTTATGCACTAGATACCCTTGGCTTTTCGATATGGGATTTCCAATAACCCCATAAATTTTAAAATCTGAACGTGTCATGTTAACCCGATAAATATCCCTGAGGATTTTTGCAGGTATCTGACCGGGAGCACTTTCCCACCCTGTTTCAAGACTGCCAAAGGTCAGGAATCCGCCAAACAAGGGGGATAGGACTCGACTAATTTCTCCCAGATCTCCCATGCAAAGACCGATCAGTTTTCGCTTTTCCTCTCTGGCCCGTTTCAACAAATCAAACATTTTCAGGTTATCGGTGAGATCCCTAGCGTAGGTAACAATTTTAATGATGTCTCCCGGCATTTCGCACATGGCATCATATAGTGGGTTGAAATCTTCCGGCGTGTGCGAAAAATCGTGAAAAGATAGAATGATTTTTGAAGGATCCGCCTCTTCCAGAAAGGGTTGCAAATGTTTCCGTGGCGTGGAAACTTCAATATCCACATAATCAGCTCCAACCTTTAAGGCATCCTGGAGTAGTTTTATACGGTCTTCATCCGGTCCTCTAAATTGGCCACCATCAACCTTAGAGCGACAGGTTACGATAACTGGCAACTTTGCCACATCAAGCAGGGAAGCTAAATCGGGAGCATCCAGCAAATCCAGACGCAGTTCAAGAATATCGGCGACCGCCGAGGCAGAAGCAACTTGTTCCTGAGCTTTGGACATAGAGGGTCCAATAATAGGGACACAAATCATTAGGAAACCAAGGAAAAATATTTATCAACCACACGGAGGGATAGTACCAGACTCGAGATATTTTAAAAAGAGGGCCGAAGAAATCACTAACTTTCAGCAAAGATTATTGCGGTTTAAAACACCGATCCGAGCCCTATCATAGAAACTCCAGAATAAGTAAAGCCAGTCCCGTCTCCTCGATTTCATAGCCTAGTGAGGCAAAAAAGTAATAACAGGAACACCTCTAGCCCTATACGACAAGGCTGAGCCTTTTTTTATTCTGAGGAACCCCTGAGGAATTACAAAGGCTCCTTGCCAAAAGATGGCAGTTTTTATTAAAGGGGTCTTGACCGCTCTATCCTGAAATGATATTAAATAAAATCCTTCATGAGCTTGGAAAACTAGAGTTCATGATCGTGATTAATTTAACCCTTGTAGAAAATCAGCGGTAGAAATCATCCGCTAATTAATTTGGAGAAGAATCTATGGAAGTCAATGAAATCAAAATAGAGATCAGAAAGCACCACGTGACTCCTGGAATCAATGTCCTGGACCTTGTTATTGACGCCAATGGGGAACAAATTCGTAAACAAACTCAGCACAAAGACAGCGATCAAGCCTTTGCAAAGTTTGTCAAAGATATTACCAAGGTCGCGCAAGAACTCGCCAACGCTCGCATCGAATAGCCTTCTGGCAGGGGCAAGCAAATAGGCAAACCCCTATTGCACAAAAGTTGCTAGCCGAATAGGGACGTTTGTCAGCATTCCCCTAAGTAGAGCTAACCTTTTACCAGCAAGTAAAAATTATTGCCAGTCGGTCTCACGTCTGGTGCGGATTGGTGATTTTCAGTTTTTTAAGTTTTTCAACCAGAGTGGTCCGGTTGAGGCTCAATAAAGTTGCCGCCTTGTTTTTTACCCAATCGGTTTTTTCCAACGCTTCGATAAGAAGTTCCTTCTCAAAACTCTCTATAAGTTTTTTCAAGTTGGTACCCTCATCGGGGATTCCCACATGGAAGGATTGCTTTAGCGACTGCTGCAGAATCTGGGCAGGATTCCCAACCCGCCCAAGATCATTTCCAACCGGTGTCCATTTTTCTCTGGGAACATCACCCAGCACTTTATCGGGTAAATCTCTTGTAGTAATGGTTGAACCTATGCTCAGAACCACCATACGCTCTACAAAATTCGCCAACTCACGAACATTCCCCGGCCAAGAATAATTCATCAAAAGATGCATCGCTTCTTCGTTGATCGTTTTGGGGCTTCCCGAACCATTAAGCTGTTGGAGAAAATGGCTGACTAAGAGAGGAATATCCGTTTTTCGTTCTCGTAAAGGAGGAAGATTAAGAGGAACAACATTGAGCCGGTAATACAGATCCTCCCGAAACCGACCTTCTTCAATAGCGACTTCCAAGTTCCTGTGCGTAGCCGTGATCACCCGAATGTCAACCGGCGTGGGTTTAGTGCTTCCTAAACGATCAATCTCCCTTTCCGCCAAGACTCTTAGCAACTTTATCTGCAAAGCGGCTGGCATATCGCCAATTTCATCAAAAAAGATGGTCCCCTGATTTGCCAACTCTATCCGGCCAACTCGGGTATTCACCGCACCTGTGAAAGCACCTTTTTCATAACCAAACAATTCACTTTCCAACAAATCATGAGGAATAGCAGCACAGTTAACAGCAATAAAGGGTTGGGACGCTCGCGGGCTATTCAAATGCAAAGCTCGGGCAATCAGCTCTTTCCCCGTTCCACTTTCACCACAAATCATTACCGTACTTTGCGAACCGGCTACTCGGCTCACGATGTCAAAAATCTCACAGATTTCTGGGCTTTCGCCTATGATATTAAATTTTTCTATGTTGGATTTTGTCTTCATGAGTATGAAAACATTATAGACATGCTTAAATAAATGTCAAACTTTCAATATGTTAAGGCAATAAAAAATAGTCTAATAAACGTCAAATATTCAACAATTAGAAAAAATTATAAGGTCTTACATAAAAAATTTTGATGGATAGTTTGACAGAGACTACTAAACCTATCAGCGGGAACCTAAAATAACGTAAACTTAATAAGCTTCCCAGTAAAAATAATTCTCCTGAAATGTCTGGCTACACCTCGTAGGCCACCACATTCTCATGTTCATTAGGGTCGTTTCTCGAAACAATGGCTAATGCAGGTTCACCATCGGACAGGTTCATAGGCTTATGAGGCACTCCAGGCGGAATAAAAATAAAATCCCCCTCCTCATTAATGATTGACTCTTTCAGATTCTCACCAAACTTTGTTTCAACTCGGCCCTTCAATAAATAAATTGCAGTCTCAAAATCTTTATGGAAATGAGCTTTGGGAGACCCTCCAGGAGGAATCACTACTAAGTTCATCGATAGTCCTTTAGCTCCAGTAGTTGCAGTGGATATACCAACATAGTAGGGCAAGTTCTGTTTGGTCACGATGGTTTGATCGGGACGAACGGTAACAACTTTTTTAGAAAGGTCCAGGCTCATGACACACCTCTTAAAATGGATAAAATATCACAGAAAAATTTCTGTCTCTCAACCTATCCTCAGAAGGCAGAAAATACGGACTTTGCTTGGAGAGAAGGTACAGTTTCTTGATGACCGTTGCCCCATAACAAGTAGCGTCAGCTACTAGATGTCAATATAGAGGCCATCTTCTTCAATAGTAACTTTATAGGTGGGAGTCGTATCGGAGCGGTTCCATTTGCAATATCCTTTTCGAATATTCCAGCCGCATTCATCTCTACTGCAAAAGGCAAACATTCCTTTCAATATACCTTTCCCCAAACTTCCTTCACAACAACGGCACTGGTCAGTAATACAGTAAAATTTGCCTTCGACCTGAAATAATCCAAGGACATAGGGAATCTCAGTGTATTCATGGTCAAAGTGAATTTGCTTCCCTTTTCCTTCTGTCGGAGCATCGCTGGTTTCTGAAAGTTTAAGTCTTGACATGAATTTTATTAATCCTTAGGCAGGTAGGGACCATAACGGTCGCGGTAATATTTTTCCAGATCCCAGCGGAATCGGCCTTTCAGGTGCGGGAGTTCTTTGGCAACCTGATGGTCATACGCCACATATTCTATGGACTTTTCCTCAATGTCTTCCTCCCTTTTGACATTAGGATCTAAGTAGGATTCGCCCAAGGAGGAGGTCCCCACAATAAGTTTCTGGCCCATTTTGATCCACTTACCCAACACAAGTCTTTCTTCTTCAGTACCTGATTCGATTCCCATAATAACTTTCTATTGATTATTAAATCTTTCTACTCAGCGTGGGGCTAAATCATCAAAACTATATCTGCTAGGCAAACCAGCGTTCTCGCTAGACACGCCTTTACCAATTGCCTCCCCTGCTAAGGGGTGGGTACGGGTTGCATTACCGAGGTGTAATAATGTAGCATAGCTTTCAATCCATTTTCAATAATGTCGTTAATCAATTTAATTAAAGTAGAAAGACAGAGGAATTTTATGTCGTCACCAGAGCAATCAGACAAAACTGCGGAAGCACATTTTCAAGATGGCCTGGCATTCAGCAAACTAGGCGATGATCGTAGAACTTTTGAATCTTATAAACAAGCCATTGAACTGGACCCGGACCACTTTCTGGCACATTTCAATTTGGGAGTACGTTTGGGGAAACTCCGTATGAATCTTGAGGCTTCTAAATCCTTTCGGGAGGCTCTCCGCTTAAAACCTGAGGCCCCGATGGTTCATTACAGTCTGGCTGTGGTCAGCAACTTCATCGGAGAGTTCGAAGATGCTTTCAAGCATTACAAAGAAGCCATCCGTATTAATCCAGAGTTTGGCAGGGCCCACAGCAACCTGGCCATGCTTTATTATGGAGTCAAATCTGGCAAGGAAACCATTCATCACCTCAGCATAGCAGCAGATCTTTTCAAGCAAACCGGCGATGAGTTTATGGAAAAAAATGCCCGCAATCTGATTCAGGAATGCGGTAGAGAATTTAGTCTCACTCCAGAAGACTGCAAAACACTTTAAGGTTGTGAGATTGAATTTTGATGTTGCAGTTATCAATCGCTAGGAGCTCGTGTGGCTATCGTCGATCCCGGCCCTTTGGGAGGCTTGTGCATTCTTAAGGGGTGCATGCCTACCAAAACCATTCTGCGTTCTTCAGATGTTATGGCATTGATGCGTCGGGCCAAGGAATTCGGCATTCTACCTGTTGATCCTCGTGCTAGCCTCTCTGCTATCAATAATCGCAAGAACAAGCTCATTCAAGAGTTCACCGATTATAGAGTTAAGCAACTTAAGGATCCGCGATTCACCCTCATCCAAGAACGAGCCAAGTTCATCTCGCCCCACGAAATCTATGCAGGAGATCAAGTCCTCAAAGCTAAATCATTTATTTTAGCCACCGGTTCAGTAATAGCAAACTATCCCGTTCCCGGCCTCAAAGAAACCGGCTTCATTACCAGCGATGACGTTTTGCAAATGCGGGAGGCTCCAGAGTCGATCATTGTTCTGGGTGCTGGAGCAGTTGCAGTAGAACTGGCCCAATTTTTTTTGCGCATCGGAGTCACAGTAACACTCTTGCAAAGGAGCGCACACATTTTATCCAAAGGTGATGAAGGTCTGGCCCGGCCTGTCGAGCACCGTTTCAGGCTAGAGGGGATGGAACTTTATACAGGAACAAA
>DUAA01000009.1 GCA_012961055.1 Nitrospinaceae bacterium | reverse complement strand
GCTGTGGTCAGCAACTTCATCGGAGAGTTCGAAGATGCTTTCAAGCATTACAAAGAAGCCATCCGTATTAATCCAGAATTTGGCAGGGCCCACAGCAACCTGGCCATGCTTTATTATGGAGTCAAATCTGGCAAGGAAGCCATTCATCACCTCAGCATAGCAGCAGATCTTTTCAAGCAAACCAGCGATGAGTTTATGGAAAAAAATGCCCGCGATCTGATTCAGGAATGCGGTAGAGAGTTCAGGCTCACTCCAGAAGACTGCAAAACACTTTAAGGCTGTGAGATTGGATTTTGATGTTGCAGTTATTGGAGGAGGATCGGCAGGTTATTCTGCAGCATCTACCGCTCAATCGCTAGGAGCCCGTGTGGCTATCGTCGATCCCGGCCCTTTGGGAGGCTTGTGCATTCTTAAGGGGTGCATGCCTACCAAAACTATTCTGCGTTCTTCAGATATTATGGCATTGATGCGTCGGGCCAAGGAATTCGGCATTCTACCTGTTGATCCTCGTGCTAGCCTCTCTGCCATCAATGATCGTAAGAACAAGCTCATTCAAGAGTTCACCGATTATAGAGTTAAGCAACTTAAGGATTCGCGATTCACCCTCATCCAAGAACGAGCCAAGTTCATCTCGCCCCACGAAATCTATGTAGGAGATCAAGTCCTCAAAGCGAAATCATTTATTTTAGCCACCGGTTCAGTGATAGCAAACTATCCCGTTCCCGGCCTCAAAGAAACCGGTTTCATTACCAGCGATGACGTTTTACAAATGCGGGAGGCTCCAAAGTCGATCATTGTTCTGGGTGCTGGAGCAGTTGCAGTAGAGCTGGCTCAGTTTTTTTTGCGCATCGGAGTCACAGTAACACTCTTACAAAGGAGCGCACACATTTTATCCAAAGGTGATGAAGGTCTGGCCCGGCCTGTCGAGCACCGTTTCAGGTTAGAGGGGATGGAACTTTATACAGGAACAAATATCCTTAGAGTTGAAAAAGAACAGGATGGCTCCGCGGTTTATTTCCAGCATGAGGGGAAGGAGAAACGTGTTTGCGCTCAGGTTATCCTTCAAGCCTTAGGACGCAGGCCAAATATTGATGGCCTCAATCTTGAAACTATAGGCGTCGAAACGCAAAAAGGCCACATCAGTGTAGATGCCAAAATGAAAACCAGCAGGCCTCATATTTTTGCCGTCGGTGATGTAAATGGAATCCATGAAGTGGTCCACATCGCCATTCAACAGGGAGAAGTGGCTGGCCATAACGCTGTGCAGCCTGAAAATGAAAAGGAGGTCGATGATCGCCTCAAATCCTCAGTGGTGTTTACAGACCCGGCCGTTGCAAGCGTGGGATTGAGTGAAAAAGAATGTAAAGACGGCAATATCCCCTTCCTAGCAGCATCGCATTCTTTTGACGATCATGGCAAGTCGATGTGCTTGGGTGAAACACACGGACACGTGAAACTACTCTGCGATCCGTTTTCAGGAGAAGTGCTGGGAGGTCATATCGTGGGTCCGGAAGCGGGAGAATTGATCCACGAAATCATCACTCTCATGCATTTTCGCGGTACGGTAAAAGATCTAGCGACGATACCCCATTACCATCCTACCCTGGCAGAAATTCTGACCTATCCGGCGGAAGAATTGCTGGAGCAACTGACTACATAGCTTCGAGTATTTCAACCATGCGGTCCATTTCCTCACGGGTATTCAAATCCGTTACACACACTAGCAGACAGTTTTTTAAATTCGGGTAATAGGACTCTAAGGAATAGCCACCAATAATGTGCTCTTGCCTCAAAGTATTTAAAACTTCCTCGACCGGCCGTGGGCATTCAAGAACAAATTCATTAAACGTGTCGGTAGAGAAGCGAATATTAAAATTAGGCACATGGGCCAACCGGTTTTTTAAGTAGTCAGCTTTCCTCAGGTTAAGTACAGCCAGTTCTCTAAAACCCTGTTTCCCTAAAGTGGACATAAAAATGG
This sequence comes from Nitrospinaceae bacterium, assembly GCA_012961055.1. Lineage (GTDB taxonomy): Bacteria > Nitrospinota > Nitrospinia > Nitrospinales > VA-1 > LS-NOB. Next base: position 6,739 of record DUAA01000009.1, on the reverse strand, counting down.
CAGTGGCCAGAGCGCACAGCCCCTGGTTGGTACAAATGTTTGATGTGGCTCGCTCACGCCGAATATGCTGTTCCCGGGTGGACAATGTCAAGACATAAGCCCGTTTTCCATTCTGGTCCACCGTCTCCCCAGCCAGGCGCCCCGGCATTTGTCTTAAAAATATTTCTCGCGTCGCAAAAAATCCGACATACGGTCCGCCATAAGATACTGGCAAGCCGAGTGATTGTCCCTCCCCTACAACGATATCAGCCCCATGCGCCCCTGGTGCCTGCAGGATACCTAAGGACATAGCTTCCGCCACGGCGACAATTAGTAAGGTTCCATTTTTCGACAGTGCTTCTCTTAATGTGGCATATTCTTCCACTGTTCCCAAAAAATTTGGCGATTGCAAGACAAGGGCAGAAGTGTTTTCGGTCAGGCTTTCGATAACAACAGAGAGGTCTGTTTTTCCTTTCCTATCAATAGAAATTTCCTTTAGGCTAAAATTACTTCCCTGCGCATAGGTTTTAGTGACTTTGCGATATTCGGGATGCACCGCCTGAGAAATCAAAAATTCTTTGCGACGGTTGATCCGGTTAGACATCATCACCGCTTCAGCAAGAGCTGAGGCACCGTCATACATAGATGCGTTGGCGATCTCCATCCCCGTCAACATACAAATTAGAGTCTGGAACTCATAAATAGCCTGCAATGTTCCTTGGCTGACTTCAGGTTGATAAGGAGTATAACTAGTGGCAAATTCTCCACGTGAAATCAAATGATCAATCAAAATTGGAGAAAAATGGCGGTACGCCCCGGCACCCAGAAAAACTGAAAAATCTTCAGCTGTGGCATTTTTTTTCTGAAGCCGTTTTAGATAATGGGTCAGATCGCTTTCAGACAAACTTTCAGGCAAACCCAGTAAGGTGTCACCTAATCTTAAAGAGTCGGGAATACTGTCGAACAATTCATCAACATTTTGAACACCAATTTCGGCAAGCATCTGTCGGATGTCCTGTTCTGTATGAGGGATATACCGCATAAGTCAGTGGTAAATATGTAAGGGAAAGGAGTGGAAGGTTTTATTCCATCTCTTTTTCGCATTGTTCGGTGTAGGCATCTGGATCGAGGAGAGATTCAAGGTCTTTTGCCTCAGACAGTTCAATTTCAACAATCCATCCCTCGCCAAAGGGTTCACTATTAACGATTTCCGGGTTGGTCTCCAGTTCCTTATTCACCTTAGTGATCTTACCGCCCACGGGAGCAAAAAGGTCAGATACGGTTTTCACCGACTCCACAACCCCAAATGGACTTTCCTTTTCGATCAGGCTTCCCACTTCAGGAAGTTCAACAAAAACAATATCGCCTAGCTGATCCTGCGCAAATTGGGTAATACCGATCACAGCATTTTTACCATTAACGCGTATCCATTCATGTTCCAACGTATACAACAAGTCTTTAGGGACCTCCATGGTGCCTCCGATAATTTAGCTGTTAATTTTTTTTAACACGGGTCGGTAAAAATGGTAGTTTAACCAACTCAGCGGGAACGTTCAACTTTCTGATCTTCACTTCAAGTTTCTTTCCAGGCTCCGCATATTCAGAGGATACATAACATAATCCTATGCCAGTATTCAAGGAAGGAGAGAAAGTTCCGCTTGTCAGTTCTCCAACAGAAGTCCCATTTTTCAAAATCTGGTAATGCGGACGCAGAACTCCTCGATCCAACAGACGAATACCTGCCAGCTTACGTTTATTCCCCGCCTTCTTTTGTTTTTCAAGCTCGGTTTTTCCTATAAAGTCTTCTTTACCTAGCTTAATTACCCAACCTAACCCAGCCTCCAAGGGCTTAGATTGTTCATTGATTTCATTGCCATATAGAGCATATCCCATTTCCATTCTCAACGTATCCCGGGCTCCCAAGCCAATGGGTTGAAGATTAAATTCTTTGCCCGTATCCATAATGGCCCGGAAAACAGTTTCGGCATGCCTGGCATCAATATAAATCTCAAAACCATCTTCACCAGTGTATCCGGTCCGCGCAATGATACTTTCAAAATTATGTATTTTTACTTTTTCAAAGTGGTAGTATTTGATCTCATTTAACTGGGTTGCGCATAATTTTTGTAACAACGCCTCAGAATTTTTTCCCTGCACTGCAAATTGTGCGGTCACTGAACTGGTATTAAGAATCGCCACATCATAAGAATCTGAATTCTTCAAAATCCACTGAAAATCTTTTTCTGTGTTCGAAGCATTCACACAAAGAAAATAATGATCTTCAGAAAAACGGTGCACCAGCAAATCATCCACTACACCCCCTGTCTCCAGACACATCAAGGTGTAGAGGACCTGATTGTCCTGCATTGAATCAATATCATTTGTCATCAACTTCTGAACCAGACTCTTAGCAGAAGGACCACGGATTTCAATCTCGCCCATATGGCTGACATCGAAGATGCCCACACCATCGCGGACACATTGATGCTCCGGAATTACCCCTTGAAACTGAATGGGCATCTTCCACCCGGCGAAAGGAACTAGTTTGCCCCTAAATTCTTTATGAACATCGATCAATGGAGTTACTTTTAAGTTGGAAGAAGTCGACATGTTCAGGAAATCTGGTATTTTAGAGAGAGAAAGTAAGTTCCGTGCATAACCAATTTCATTGTTAAGCGCAAGATACTATAATCAGTTCAAAATAGAGAGGATTCTTTTTGCATGAGTTCAATGAATGATCAAATGAAATATGATGCTATTCTATTGGCGGGAGAAGGAAAGTCCAGCTACAAGGTTTATCATCAAAACAAAGCCTTCTTGACAATTAATGGCAAGTGTCTAATCCATTACATCATTAAAACTCTGCAGCAGGTGGAATTCATTCAGGATATTTATGTCGTGGGACCAAAGGAGGCTCTAGGTCAGGTATTTCTTTCGGGGCGCGTCGATTTAAAGTCTCCCAAACGCATTCACATTGTTGAACAGAAAACCACTCTTTATGAAAATATCTGGCATACTTTCCTCCAGTCCTTGAAGGATGGAAACGGTGAGGTCCAGAACACTGAACCTCACCGCGACAGGGCAGTTCTCGTCGTGCCCTGCGATGCTCCGATGATGACCCCGCAGGAAGTGGAGTATTTTATATCTCACGCGGACATGGAAAAATACGATCATGTTTTGGGACTGGTTTCGAGTGAAAAACTGAAATATTTTTATCCACAAAAAAAGATAGCGGGAATAAAAATGGCTTACATCCACTTAAAAGAAGCCAGTTTCCGTATTAACAATCTACACATGGTCAAACCTCTGCGCATCGAAAACCGCGAATATATCCAAAAAATGTACCAGTATCGCTACCAAAGAAATCTCAAAAACCTGATTCTTTTAGGTTTTTCGCTTTTCGGAAAAGAAAAGACCCGGCATTATAAAACCTATATCGGACTACAACTATGTCTGTTTTTTTCCAAGCTGGGGCTCGATTTTCTAGTTGATCATTTTCGTAATTTGAACCCCAGAAAAGAACTGGAAAAAATAATCGGCACCATTATGAAAACCCGTTTTAAGACTTTAGAGGTTCCCTACCCGGGGGCAGCTCTTGATATTGACAACGCTAAAGATTATGATGTCATGAAAAACAGGTTTGATGAATGGTGGAAGTATATACAGGAGCATAAAGAATCCCTGCCCGTTGAGGCAAACCACATTGAGGCTTCTTCCACGGCTCATACTGAGAAAGTGGCGCGGCCTTCACCCACGCACTGATAGTTGTTCCCTATTTCGTTGTGTAGGAAAAACTACCGGCTCCGAACAGTTTTCCAAACGATTAAAAGAAAAACTCAGCATACAATCTACTACAGATTAAAAATGCTTTTTGGATAGTTATTAAATTATGCGTCAGAACCGATTAAGAAACTTTTCTATTATTGCCCATATCGATCACGGCAAATCCACCCTTGCAGACAAGTTGATTATAGCTACCTCAGCAATTCCTCAAAGGGAAATGAAAGAACAGGTTTTAGACAATATGGATTTAGAGCGTGAGCGTGGAATTACTATCAAAGCTCAAACGGTTCACCTGAAGCACCGCTCAAATGATGGACAGGATTATATCTTCAACATGATCGATACACCCGGTCATGTGGATTTCACCTATGAAGTATCTCGCAGTCTAGCTGCCTGTGAAGGAGTTTTGCTGGTTATTGACGCAACACAAGGTATTCAAGCTCAAACGATCGCCAATCTCAACCTAGCGATGCAACATGATCTAGCAGTCATACCCGTAATCAATAAAATTGACCTTCCCAGCGCTAACCCTGATTTCATAAAAGAACAATTGGAAGATGTTCTCCAGATTGAATCCAACGGAGCAGTCCTGGTAAGTGCCAAACAAGGACTTGGAATACATGACCTGATGGAAGCTGTAGTTCGACAGATTCCCTCTCCAACTGGCGATTCATCCAAAAAACTCCAGGCTTTACTCTTCGATGCATGGTATGACGCATACCGCGGAGTTGTGGTTCTTGTCAAGGTTCAGCATGGAGTCCTGAAGGTAGGCGAAGAAATTATGATGGTAGCAACGGGAAACCGATTTATTGTCGAGGAACTGGGCACGTTCAATCCACGCGAGGTAAAAAGTCCAGTGCTTAATACTGGAGAGGTGGGCTATCTGGTCGCCAATATCAAAGAATTGGATCAGACCAAGGTGGGAGATACTATCACCCACTTTGACAGGCCTTGCGAACAACCCTTGGCCGGATACAAGGAAGTCAAACCCATGGTTTTCAGCGGATTGTATCCTATCAGCGGTGAGGACTATGAAGATTTACGCGATGCATTGAAAAAATTAACATTGAATGACGCCTCATTTTCTTACGAAGCAGAAACTTCTACAGCCCTGGGATTCGGATTCCGGTGCGGGTTTCTGGGGTTACTTCATATGGAAATTGTGCGTGAACGTATTGAGCGTGAATATAAAGTGGATCTTCTTACCACCGCTCCCACTGTCATTTACAAAATTATCACCACTGATGGAAATACGATGATGATTGATAACCCGACAAAACTTAAAGAACAAAAAAATATCGACCACCTAGAAGAACCTTACGTCTTAGGAACCATTATCGTTCCAGAAGAATATATCGGAGTCGTGATGGCATTAGTCCGCGACCGCAGGGGAGTCCAGAAAAAGATGGAGTACATGAACCCTCAAACCGTACAGTTGGAATATGAGCTACCGTTTAACGAAATTGTTCTGAATTTTTATGACCGCCTTAAATCAGGAACTAAAGGTTACGCTTCCTTCGACTATGAATTTATAGACTTTAGGAGATCTAATCTGGTAAAGTTGGACATTCTTTTGAATGGAGAGTTGGTTGATGCATTATCTTTAATTGCACATAAGGATAAAGTGTTCCATCAAGGTCGTAACCTGGCCAAAAAACTCAAAGAGCAAATACCCCGCCAAATGTTTGAAGTGGCGATCCAAGCAGCAATAGGCAGTAAGGTCATCGCACGCGAAACAATCAAGGCACTCAGGAAAAACGTGTTGGCAAAATGCTATGGGGGAGATATCACCCGCAAACGGAAGCTGCTGGAAAAACAAAAAGAAGGTAAGAAAAAAATGAAACGGGTCGGTAGTGTAGAAATCCCCCAGGAAGCCTTTCTCGCTATATTGAGGACTGATGACTAATAACAGCAATTACAAAGAGGTAACTATAGCCCCAAAAAAAAGCATTGCCCGCGAGTATACCGAGGCGATCCTTATCGCCTTGCTTCTGGCCTTATTGATTCGTACCTTCATCGTCCAAGCATTTAAAATTCCTTCGGGTTCCATGAAGAACACGCTCCTTATCGGGGATCATATTCTGGTTTCCAAGTTTTCTTATGGCACGCATATCCCAAACGAAATCCCTTTCCTCAACATAAAACTTTTTGACGACATCATTTTGTTCCCTACAGTTCCTGAAAGAGAAGACATCATCGTTTTTAAATTCCCTAGGGATGAAAGACGGGATTTTATAAAACGTGTGATCGGGTTGCCAGGAGATTTGTTGGAAGTGCGTAGGCAGAAAATTTATGTTAATGGCAAGCTTCTTGAGGATTCTCACGCCCGCCATACCGAGCCGGCCTCAGACAGCTCCTTGGTCCCCAGAGATGATTTTGGCCCGGTCCTGGTTCCTGATGGCTATGTCTTTGTTATGGGTGATAATCGGGAAAATAGCCAGGACAGTCGCTATTGGGGATTTTTGAATGTTGAAAAAATCCGAGGCAAAGCACTCATGATTTATTGGTCCTGGAATCGTATTGAAAACTGGGTTCGGTTTGAGCGGTTCGGAAAAATTCTCGAATAACCTATAATGACAAACTCCTCCTCCTTAACAAACAAATTACTCTCCTTTCTTTCCAAATATAAAGCTGCCATCTTCGACTTCGATGGATTACTGGCTGATTCAGAACCTTTCCATTACCGGGCTTATAACGAAGTTTTTGAGCGCTACGGACACACTCTGGACAAGGATGAATATTGGGTAGAATGGACCTCAAAAGGAAAAGGCATCGCAGGAGAAATTGAACGCCATAATCTTAAACTGGATGTGGATCCTGTTGACCTGAGAAAGCAAAAGTTTGAAGTCTATTCCCGATTTTGCCAAAGTGGGGAAATCAAATTATTTCCCTTGGCGAGAGACATGGTAGAAATCCTGTCGACCCAACACAAACTGGCCATTGCCTCAGGATCCTGGGCTAAGGACATTCGTTATAT
>DUAA01000008.1 GCA_012961055.1 Nitrospinaceae bacterium | reverse complement strand
ACAGGGCTGATGAACCTAAAAATATAAGGGTTAGGGAAGGATCTTCTCTGGAGTGGGGAACACAAAAAGCGTTAACTGACTCCGGTTCGGTCCCGGATATTATTTATGACCTGGGTGGAATACGTAAGGAAGAGATGATCCGTGTTATTGCTGAAGACCTCGAATCTTTAATAAATAAAATTCTGGCAATTCATCGGTTACACAAGAAAACATCACAAGCCTAATATAATCAAGGAGCCATAAAAAAGCTACAGCTTGCAAATCACATTAAGGTTTTGTCTATTAGAATGTTCGCCCGAGATTTCAAGTTTTTTACCCATTCTTGAAATGTTTGACGACTTTTTTCCTGTTTAATCTGCTGGATTAATTGTTGTGTTTGCTCTTTGTCGGGTTTTCCAGCAGATTCTTTCTCAATCAATTTAAAAAGATAGAAGCGGTTTCTCACCTTTGCAGACGATATGTTTTCTAATGTCATCGCAAAAGTTTTATCCTTGATTTCTTTGATATTCCCAATGCCGGGTATAGAATCTGCCCTGCTGAAAAACGGTGTATGCCGGACGCTCAAATTCATGCCCTGAATGGCTTTTTCTAAGTCCTTTTCCTGGGCAAGTTTTTGTTCCAATTCCTTGAACTTTGATAAAGTAAACTCCTGATTGATCCGTTCGATAAGCGCCGACTCAATCACTTCTCTTACTTCTTCTAGCTCTGGAATATAAGCCTCTTTATTGCTCGTAGTTTTTAAAATGAAAGAAGCTTCCGGGGTATGTATAGGCTGGCTTATTTTGTTCTCTTGAAGGCTGAAAGCGGTGTTGAAAAATTGCGGCTGGTTACCGATTTCCGGAAGGTCATGTTTTTCTCTGGAGAAAAAACCAGTGGTTTTTGTTTGTACTTTGTTCTTATCCGCAGCTGATTTCAGGTTGCTGCTATTTTCCGCATCCTGATAAATACGTTTTGCTGTTCTTCTGGCTCTTTGTCGAGCCTTGATTTCTTTCAGGGATTTGATAACTTCTTCGCGCACTTCCTTCAGCGGTTTGATGCGCTCTTTTTCCAGTCCTTCTAATCGGATGATGTGGTAGCCAAAGGGTGTTAATACAGGTTTACTGATTTCATCGACTTTTAGTTTTTCGAGTGCGGCTTCAAAGCCGGAGACCATGGTCCCTTTATTAAACTCGCCAAGACTTCCTCCTTGAGCCCCAGACCCGAGATCATGGGAGTGCTTTTTTGCTGTTTCCTCGAAGTTGGCTCCTGCCATAATTCTTTCTCGAAGTTCCTCGGCCCGGATTTTTGCTTTATCTTCTGCCTGGTTCTGTTTGTCTTCGGGGGATGAGTCGCCCTCAATATCCGATGGTTTTACATTGACGAGAATATGACTTGCGCGATATTTTTTCTCAACGCGAAAATCAGCAATTTTGGATTTATAGTAATCCGCAATATCTTCATCCCGAGGCTCGATTTGTGCGAGATAGGTCTTCGGTTCAATTTTTACATATTCAACTTGGATTTGAGGGGGTATCTCAAATTGTTTTTTGTTGGCTTGAAAAAAATCTTTAAGCTCTTGGTCGGTAAAACTTTTTTCGACCTTAAAATGATCGTTCTTAAACCGCACGTAGTCTATTTTAGCCTTTTCCTTTTCTTTAACGAAGGCTTCAAGGACCTCACTTTGGGAAACTTTAGTGTTGGTTTGAAATAATTTTTCCAATTTATCCAAGGTCAGGGCTTGGCGTTGGGTATCTTCAAAATCTTCAGGTGTGATCCTTTGTGATTTAAGATAATTGCGGTAGATTTTATCACTAAATTTGTTTTCGTTTTGGAATACGGGTAATTCTTTTAGGTGGGAAATTAATTCTACATCACTAACTCGCAAGTGTTGTTTTTCAGCAGCCATCAGTAATAATTTTTTTTGAATTAAAGCTTCAAGAGCTTGGGTTTTCAAGTCAAGTTTCTTGATCAGGTCATCGGAAAACTGATTTCTAAATTGTTGCCGATAAAAATCAACAAGATTATTGAAGGTCCGATCATATTCTTGTTGGGAAATTTTTTGCCCTTCCACAACTGCTACAGCTCCACCTCCAGAACTCGAGGCACCGCCCATTCCCCATGAATAGAAAATAGTTCCTACAAAGGCCAGAATAATTAGCCACAGGATGGATTTAATCATCCAAGAATCAGCATGTTCTCGAATTATACTCAGCATAGATGTTTCTCTCAGTTTTCGGTTTAATTGAAGGAACCTATACTATTAAACACGAACGCGAATCGCAAGCCCTTATTAATGAATTGCTAATGAGGTTTTTAAAGATACTTTTGTTTAATTTTGCCCAGGATTAGACATTAACGAGTAGAATTTCATTTTCGGGGATTTGTCTTGCATTTATTTCTCCCCCTTGTTATAAAGAAAACTGATAAAAAACAAATAGTTACGTAATATTTTTTGAGTCTAAATAGAGGGCTTGAGTGTTTGATTTTTTTTGGGATTTGTTCTGCAACGATTTAGCAATTGATTTGGGGACGGCTAATACTCTTGTATACGTGAAGGGCCAGGGAATTGTTTTACGCGAGCCCTCGGTGGTGGCTATCAACACCAATACCAAAGAGGTGCAGGCAGTTGGCGAGGCAGCCAAACAAATGTTGGGCCGGGCTCCCGGTAGTATCACTGCAATTCGCCCAATGAAGGATGGGGTTATCACCCACTTTGAAGTTACGGAAGTAATGATCAGAAGTTTTATCCATAAAGTCCACAACAACCGCAAAACATTGGTGCGTCCAAGGGTCGTCGTAGCTGTTCCATCAGGAATTACCCAGGTAGAAAAACGGGCGGTGAGGGATTCCGTTGAATCGGCGGGCGCGCGTGAAGTTTCCCTGATAGAGGAGCCGATGGCGGCTGCCATTGGCGTAGATCTTCCTGTGGAGGAGCCTACTGGGAACATGATTATTGATATTGGTGGGGGGACAACCGAGGTTGCAATTATTTCTATGTCCGGGATTGTATATAGCAAATCGGTTCGTATTGCCGGAGATGAAATGGATGAAGCCATTGTCAATTATATCAAGAAAAAATATAATCTTCTGATCGGAGAGCGGACGGCCGAGGATTTGAAAATTTCAATTGGCTCCGCCTATCCGATGAAAAAAAGAATGACTATGGAGGTCAAAGGCAGAGATCTGATTGGTGGAATCCCTAAAACCCTGATAATTTCAGATGAAGAAGTTCGGGAAGCCCTCACCGAAACTTTTAGAGATATTGTCGATGCAGTAAAGATTGCTTTGGAACAGACACCTCCCGAACTCGCGGCAGATATTTTGGATAAAGGGGTGGTGGTTGCCGGCGGCGGATCGCTAATTAAAGGATTGGATACTCTTCTTAAGGAAGCAACAGGACTATCTATAACCATTGCTGCTGATCCTCTATCGGCAGTGGCTTTGGGTGCGGGCAAGGTGTTATCCGATACTAAACTGTTGGAAAGGATTGCTATTTAGCAGTGCCCAACAAAGGATTTAAAACCAAAAATGGACTTTTTTTAATATCTGCCATTCTGTTGTTTTCCTTGGTCTTGATGACTTTGAACGCTAAACAGGAAAAAGGCACCCGCTTTCTTGACTCCGTGTCAGGAGTTATTCTTTCCCCATTCCAAATTTTTTTTACTCAAACCCTCCAAACCATTTCCTACGGCATCAATCATTATTTTCTCCTTGTCGATGTGTCCATAGAAAATGATCAGCTTAAACTGGAAGTGCAGCAGCTAATAAACGAAAAGAACAAACTCATTGAGCGTGTATCCAGTCAAAAGCGTCTTGCCAAACTCATGGTGCATGAGGACGATTGGAAGAAAAAGGTCGTAGTGGCTTCCGTCGTTGGAAGAGGTGCTACGCAATGGTCCAAAGTGGTAGTAATTAATAAAGGGACTCAAGATGGGATAAAAAACCACCTTGCGGTGATTACCGATGCTGGGGTGATTGGTCAGGTTATTCACGCAGGTCTTAATACTTCCACCGTCCTTCTGATTGTCGATGGGCGGAGTGCGATAGATGCTTTGTTTCAGGGAAACCGAATATCGGGAGTTGTTGTGGGCTCGGGTAAGGATGATTGCAAATTGAAATATGTTGCCAATACCGCAGATATCAAGGTAGGAGACTATGTGCTTTCTTCTGGCTTAGGGGGAGTTTTCCCAAAAGGGTTAATCATTGGGAGAGTTTCACAGGTGTCTAAAAAGAAACAGGGCTTATTTCAAGATATCACTTTAATTCCCAGCTCTGCTTTGTCGCGCTTGGAGGAAGTTTTAGTCCTTCTTTCTTAGGGTTACATTATGTATCTTTTTGTACAGACATTCATTGCGATTCTTTTATTATCTTCACAAACCACTTGGTTAGAGCTTTTTTCCTTTTGGGATGTTACCCCTGACCTCGTCTTGATCTGGGTGGTATATTGTGGGGTTCGATATTCCCGAACAGCAGGGATTGGAGCGGGGATATTTATGGGCCTTGTGCAGGATAGCCTTTCAGGAGGTTTGCTAGGCGTGAACACTCTCTCGAAAGGTTTGATTGGTTGTTTTTTTTCTATCCTGAAGAATAAATTTTATGTTGAAGGCATGGTTCCAATTGGAATATTTCTTATCTTTTCCTCGATTTTTGATGGCCTGATATTTTATTTTTCCATGGCTACTATCTTGAAGGGGGAGGTCGCCTCGAGCTTTTTGTATCAGTCTTTACCTGTTTTCAGTATTTTTAATGCCTTAGTAGGTCCCTTAATGTTTTTTGTGTTGGATAAAATTAATGGTTGGTTGCAATCGAAAAACAGGATGCCCTATGCGGAAATAAGCCGATGATGCTGTTTCGTCACGGCATGGAAGCCAGTGGAACAATAAAAAAGAAGATACGTATCTTCGTTATTTTGGTTGTGATTTGTTTCCTGGGCCTGTGGGTGCGCATTTGGTATTTGCAGATTATAAAATGGCAATATCTAACAGGACTTTCTGAGAGCAATCGCATTCGAATGGTGACCCTACCTGCAAGCCGAGGGATGATTTTGGACAGGAATGGTGAGGTATTAGTTGGCATTCGGCCTGCTTTTAATTTGTATTTGACCCCTGAAGATACTTCAGATCTGGATACTTCTCTGGATAAACTTTCCCAAAGAATTTTCATAGATCGGAAAAAATTGCAAAAGGAAATAGCACGGACAAAATCCTTTAAAGAAGTTTTGATAAAAGGGGACATCGCTCGAGAAGAAGTGGCTTTTGTTGAAGAAAATATTATGAGTCTTCCTGGAATACATATCAGGGCTGAGCCTTTAAGGAATTATGTGTTCAATGATTTTGCCGCGCATACGCTGGGTTATCTGGGAGAGATATCCAAATCAAGACTGAAAAAATATAAGGACTCAAATTATAAACAAGGAGACTTTGTTGGAAAAAATGGTTTGGAAAATATATACGAATCTACTTTGCGTGGCCAAAATGGCTATAAGGAAGTGGAGGTGGATGTATCGGGTAGGGAACTGAGAACTTTACGAAAACTACCCCCTAAAAGTGGGAACAATATAATTCTCACTTTAGACTTAAAGATACAAGAAGAATTGGAAAAATTGATGACTATGACTACAGAACAGCACAGGAATGGTTCTGCTGTGGTCATGAAGGTGCAGACGGGTGAGATCCTTGCAGTCATCAGCAAGCCTTCATTTGATCCTAATAAGTTTGCGGCGGGAATCTCTTCTCATGACTGGAGTGAGTTGATGTCTAACGAATGGCATCCTTTGCAGAACAGGACCATTCATGGTCAATATCCTCCCGGTTCTACATATAAAATAATTACAGCACTTGCAGGACTTGAAGAAGGGATTATTAAACCGGATACATCCATTGATTGCCCGGGACATTTCAAACTAGGTCGAGGGCGGTATCGGTGCTGGAAAAAATCCGGGCATGGTGCCATGAATTTGCATGATGCGTTGGTGCAGTCCTGTGACGTCTATTTTTATACTATTGGAAATCGTCTGGGTATCAACACGATTGCGAAGTACGCAAAACGTTTCGGGCTGGGAAGTTCCACCCGCCTGGGTTTGAGTCGAGAAAAAAAAGGGCTGGTACCGACCACCCAGTGGAAACTGTTGAATAGGAAGGAACCCTGGCAGTTAGGTGAAACTATTTCCGCTTCTATTGGTCAAGGCTTTAATTTAGTGACGCCAATTCAGCAGGTAATAATGATTGCTGCTGTAGCGAATCAAGGTGTTATGCTCAAACCCTACTTGGTAAAACGTGTTGAAGGATCTGAAAAACAGATTCAAAAAGAATTTCACCCTGAAATTGTTGGGCAAGTGGGGGTGGTACCGGAGCATTTAGAACAGGTTAAAAAGGCATTGCGCGATGTGGTGAACGGGGCGCGAGGAACAGGAAGAAAATCTCGCTTGAAAAATATTATTGTTTCAGGAAAAACTGGAACCGCTCAGGTTGTGCGGATGAAATCCAGAAATAAATTGGAGGAGGGTGAGGTTACTCCTTTCAAACACCGAGATCATGCCTGGTTCGTGGCTTTTGCTCCATATGAGAACCCAGAAATTGCTGTGGCCATAATTGTAGAGCATGGGGGACATGGTGGTGCAACTGCTGGACCCATTGCAGAAAAAATATTCAAGAAATACTTTGAACTTTATCCTCCCCCTTTGTGATGGGAGTTAAATAGAAGAATCTTGCCTCTAAGGCTGAACAGAGAACTACTAGCTTCTTACCCAAAGATCCAAGAAACACAGAGAAAACTCGCGGTAATATTTTATATAATTATTTCCAGATCTTTTTTCCGCAAACGTTTGATTTGATCCCTGAGTTCGGCGGCTTTTTCAAACTCCAGATTTTTTGCCAAAGAGAGCATTTGTTTTTCCAAGGTTGCAATCAATTGGGGAATGGTTTTACCGGATTCATATTCTGCTTCTTCTTCCATTACGGTGAAGCTGGGTTCAGAAGTTTCTTTATTCTGCATAGAGTCTGCAATGGCTTTTTGTATTGAGCTAGGTGTTATATCGTTATCTCGGTTATAAGCGAGTTGAATTTCTCTTCTGCGTGTCATTTCATCAATGGCGGTTTTCATTGATTTGGTTATGGTATCTGCATAAAAAATTACTTTTCCTGCGACGTTTCTTGCGGCTCTTCCAGAAGTTTGAATTAAAGAGGTAGTAGATCTCAGGAAACCTTCTTTGTCCGCGTCGAGAATAGCTACTAAAGAGACCTCAGGAATATCAAGTCCTTCTCGTAGTAAGTTGATACCAATTAAAGCATCGAATTCACCGAGCCTGAGTTCGCGTATGATCTGGGTTCGCTCCAGTGTCACGATGTCAGAATGAAGGTACTTGACTTTTAGGCCTAGTTCGGAGAAATGCTCGGAGAGATCCTCAGAAAACTTTTTAGTCAGCGTTGTGATCAAGCTACGCTGATTTTTTTCCGCGCGAGACCGGATTTGGTTGTATAAATCATCCACTTGACTGGCCACGGGTTTGATCTCAATTTCAGGGTCCACCAAACCGGTGGGCCTCGCAATTTGTTCGACCACCTGGTTACCTGATTTTTCCAATTCATATGAACTGGGGGTGGCGGAAACATAAACAATATCGCTAATATGTTGATCAAATTCTTCAAATTTTAACGGACGATTGTCAAAGGCCGAGGTCAGGCGGAATCCGTGACGAATCAGGGTTTCTTTACGAGACCGATCTCCTTTGTACATGCCTTGCAATTGTGGAAGTGTTACATGACTCTCATCAATAATAAATAGGGAGTCCTCGGGAAAGTAATCCAGTAAAGTAGGTGGAGGCTCTCCTGGAGTTCGGTTCATAAGGTGCCGTGAGTAGTTTTCAATGCCTTGACAATAACCAATCTCCTTTATCATCTCCAAGTCAAATAAGGTTCTCTGATTAATTCTCTGAGCTTCGATAAGGAGATTCTGGCTTTCAAAATAGGCAACCCGCTCAATCAGTTCCTTTCTGATATTGATCATAGCCTTTTCCAGCGGTTCCTTCGGTGTCACATAATGGCTGGCAGGATAAATGGCAATGCGGTCGAGTTCCCGAATGGGTTGGCGGGTGAGAGGGTCAAATATGGTAATCCTGTCTATTTGATCGCCAAAGAATTCGATGCGAAGGGCTTCATTTCGTTCATAAACCGGAAGGATTTCCAAAACGTCTCCCCGAACCCGGAAGGTGCCACGTTGGAAATCCACATCGTTTCTTTTGTATTGGATTTCAATCAATTTTTGTAAAGCTTGATCTCTTTCCAGAGTTTTGCCCCGTTCCAAAAACAGAATCATACCGCGGTAAGCTTCTGGAGAACCTAAGCCATAAATACAGGAAACGCTGGCAACAATGATGACATCCCGACGTTCAAACAAGGCATGGGTAGCCGAGTGCCGCATTTTATCTATCTCGTCATTGATGGAGGCATCTTTTTCAATATAAGTATCGGTCTGAGCTAAATAGGCTTCGGGTTGGTAATAATCGTAATAACTGACAAAATACCCCACTGCATTACTTGGAAAAAACGTTTTGAACTCATTGAAAAGCTGAGCTGCAAGAGTTTTATTGTGAGCCAGAACTAAGGTTGGTTTCTGTACCTGCTCGATGACATTAGCAATAGTATAAGTTTTTCCAGATCCCGTTACCCCAAGTAGGGTCTGGGCGCTTGGGCTTGAAGAGAGGCCATCGACCAGTTTTTTTATGGCATCAGGCTGGTCTCCAGCAGGTTCATAGTCTGCATGAAGTTTAAAAGGTTGCATGACAGTTTCAATACTAAAGGGCTTATGTTAAATTGTGGAACTCAATATTC
>DUAA01000007.1:1081-8809 GCA_012961055.1 Nitrospinaceae bacterium | reverse complement strand
GGAAATCTTCAGGCTTAATATTGAATTTCCGGTAGTACTTTCGTAATAACCCTCGGGCTTCCACCTTGTTTACCTGATCATTTTTATTACTAAATAAGTTCCCTGCTTGAAGAATATGCAGAACTGCCTTTTCTCCTTGACTCACACTTTCATACAAAATGGCCAGATTAAAATGTGCTTCCGCAGATTTAGGATTACCCTTTAAAGTTTCCTCGAACTCTAGGATCGCTTCTTTTTCTCTTCCTGATTTTTCATAAGCAGCGCCTAAGTTAAAATGTACAGCAGGGTCGTCAGGCATAGCTTTAGCTTGAGCTCTTAGTTCCTTAATTTCTTTGCTCTCAAAAATTTTTTTAAATTCCACTATATTTTCTACCTCTAACAGAGGTACTGAAAAATTCCGGAGGCTGTCATCCTAAAAGAGTATCAAGAAGACGAGGGTCATCATCAATATACGACAAAAGGCAAGATTGTCCGTTAAAGACCTGAGTCACCTAATTCATCCTCTGCAAACAATTCTATCATTGAGTTTCTAGCGTCGCTTTGATATTGCTCATGGTCTTTCCGATCAATATATAAATTCACTTGCTTTAAATGTTCAACTGAAATGTTGCACAAAATAAGCTTCTCCATGATAGTTTCTTTTTGGTATTCTTCCAAGAGCCTACCCACGCAATTGTGAAGAAAAGGAGTCAATACTGACTGGATCTTGCTAAAGTCTAACTCTACGGGATCACCTTCCTTAAATGCTGGAGCAAGTAAGGAATACAACTTTTGACCATCATCGAGGGATGCACATTGAGCTCCAACAACCTCTGATAATATGATCTTCATCATTCGTCTTCCTTCAAATTGAAAAAATTACTTATCGACTTCATATGATACTCCTGCACGCTCTGTAAGTACTCGTAATAATTTCATATTTTCTGTCACTTTTATAATTAAACCTGCTAAAAGAGTTCAAGTTCACTTTTTACTACCGGTAAGGAGTTATAATTGAACCATAAAATGCTAGTAACGCTTCTCTAAAAAGAAGCGCCGGCTGTTTAATTGGTCCTCGCCTAACAATAAGGCACCTTTTTCCTAGCCGTACCACTTTTGCTATGTTTTTCCTTTTGCGCTCATGTACAGCCTCAAATTTTTAAACCCAAAAGTTTTTTATAAATGCATCCTGAAAGATTCTCTACAAGACCAGGAAATTCTTCTTCGGTCCTTGACAGTGGAACGAATCCAAGTTCATCAATAATGAGAAACTTATGGCGTGCCAGTTGCCTCTGAAGTCGAAAAAGACGTTTAAGGTACAACCTCACTCTTATCATGGCTGAAAGATTAGATGATGTGAGCACCAAACACATTAAGTTAAAGTCTAAATCAAAAAAAGAATAAAAAAACTTTTCTCCTGAAAATATTTTCTTATTTGCAAAATCCATCCCTGTCATTCCAATATACGTTATAATTCAGTTTGCTTATGAAAATCAAAGCTCATAATCACATAAACACCAGATCTTCAAAGCCGAAAGCTATATTGGTGGGAGTTAGTATGCCTGGCGTCATTCCCTCTTCCAAAATTTCTTTGGTAGAACTGGACGGGCTTGCCACCACGGCTCAATATGAGCCTGTTGCAACATTGACCCAGCGACTAACGGTAATAAACCCAAAAACCTTTTTAGGTAGCGGTAAAGTGGAAGAAATCAAACAAGCCGTTAACCACCACAAACCCGAAGCCGTAATTTTTGATGAAGAACTTTCACCTCGTCAAAACAGGGAGCTAGAAAATATTTTTAAATGCAAAGTAATGGATCGGCCCTGGGTCATTTTGGAAATATTCAGCAATCACGCGCAAACCCGGGAGGCAAAAACTCAGGTCGAGTTGGCAAGGCTAAAGTATGAACTTCCCCGTCTTACCCGAATGTGGGGACATCTTTCCCGGCAACGCGGTGGAATTGGCATGAAAGACGTAGGGGAAACCCAGATTCAGTTAGATCGCAGAATGATCCGCCATCAAATTCACAAGCTGGAAAAAAAGCTCGTTCAAATTGATAAGGAAAAAAAGACTCAGAGAAAAAGTAGAACAGGAACTTATAAAGTGGCATTGGTCGGTTACACCAACACAGGAAAATCAACATTGATGAATTGCCTGACAGGTGCTGATACGCTCATTGAGAACAAGTTGTTTGCAACGCTGGATTCAACGGTACGTAAGATAAAGAAAAATTTTCCTTATCCTGTTCTGCTTTCTGACACTGTCGGACTGATTAACAAATTACCGCATGACTTGGTCGCATCATTTAAAAGTACTTTGGATGAAGTCCGCAATGCGGACTTGCTGATTCATGTGGTGGATATTAGTCATGACAAATACGCAGAGCAAATGCAAACCACCGATAATCTTCTTAGGGAAATGGGAGTAAACGAACTCGAGATTCTCACCGTATTTAACAAAGTCGATGTGTTACCAAAAATTGATATTCTTGATCAA
Source organism: Nitrospinaceae bacterium (assembly GCA_012961055.1). GTDB lineage: Bacteria > Nitrospinota > Nitrospinia > Nitrospinales > VA-1 > LS-NOB. The sequence goes on along the minus strand of DUAA01000007.1, from coordinate 6,333 downwards.
GCGCTACAAGATTATCCTTCTTCGATAGGCATTTCTTGCCATTCAGGGCAGGGCATGGAATCTCTTCGTAAAAAAATTATTTACCACTACGAGAAAAAATTGGCGCCTTATCGCCTAAGTCTCAAACATTCCCAAGCCAACCTCATTCAGGAAATACGAAAATTTGCCCTGGTTTTGAAGGCAGATTATAAATCCGATGGAGTTATATTAAGTCTAAGGCTTTCTTCAGAGGCAAAGTCTAAATTGCAGTCCCTTTTGAAACAAAACCTAGATTTCATTCAATGATATACTTCCGCATACTATAACCTTAAAGGATAATCAGTTTTGCGTGGCTCGCCAAAAGCTTCTTTTTGCCGTGTGGGGCTTTGAAAAAAACTTCCAGCTTTAAATCATCTGCGCTTCCCGAAAGTTTCAATACAATGCCCGTGCCAAACTTCGCATGCAGAACCTTAGTTCCTATAGAATAGAGACCTTCACCTTCTTCCTGAATAGGAATGGCTTGCTCTGGGTTTTGATTATACCGAGGAGCGGTTTCATTGCCGTAGCCACTTGATTCCCGAACCATGATTTCATCAGGTATAGCAAGTAAAAAATCTGAAGGAAAATTTGTAACCGTTTCACCATAGACTCTTCGGCGCCGTGCATGAGTGAGAAATAAATTTTTTCTGGCTCGGGTAAACCCTACATAGCACAACCGTCTCTCTTCTTCATAGTCTTCGGGGTCCGACATCGAACTAGCGTGAGGGAGAAGTCTGTTTTCCATGCCCACAAGAAATACAGAGGAAAACTCCAATCCCTTGCAAGCATGCAAGGTCATAAGAGGAAGAACACCCCTCTCATCATCCAAGTTATCTAGATCTGCAACGAGAGAAGCCGAATCCAAAAATTCTTGCAGGGAACCCTCTACATTTTCCACAGCCGAAAATAATTCATTTAGGTTTTCGAGTCTTCCCCTGCTCTCGTGAGAATTCTGCGCCTCCAGCATTGCTCCATACCCTGTTTGATCTATCACCTCTTTCAGTAAATCAAGTGGGTTCGCTTGAACAGTATTTAAGTAATCAAGAATTTGTATAAATTGGACAATCTTCTTGCCTGCAGCAGGAGCTGTCAGTCTCACCTGTTCGTTATCACGCAAGCCTTCTAAAAGAGTTATCCCTTTTTCACGGCAATATGCTTCAACTTTTTCTACCGAGGTCTTACCAATTCCCCGAACTGGAACATTTAAAATTCTTTTTAGCGAAACCGAATCACTAGGATTCAAGACTACCCGCATGTAGGCTAGTACGTCTTTAATTTCTTTTCTCTCATAAAAACGAAGCCCTCCAATCACCTGGTAGGGCAACCCATTTTTCCTAAATACATCCTCCAATACACGGGATTGGGCATTGGTCCGGTATAGGATAGCCATATCATTAAAGGTAAAACCTTCATCGCGGTTCAATGTAAGAATTTTTTCGCAAATATATTCCGCCTCATCGGTTTCATCTTCAGCCTTGTAACACATCACAGGAGAACCCTTTTCGTTCTGTGTCCACAACGTTTTTTCTCTCCGGTTCTTATTCTCCCTCACCACACTTCCCGCTGCATTTAAAATGTTTTGTGTAGAACGATAATTTTCCTCAAGCTTGATCACGGTAGTTCCAGGAAAATCAGTTTCAAATTTAAAAATATTTTCTATACTTGCCCCTCTCCACCGATAAATGCTTTGGTCATCATCCCCTACAACACAAATATTGGTGTGCGACTCAGATAAAAAGCGTACCAACCTGTATTGCGTTGCGTTGGTATCTTGAAATTCATCCACCAGAATGTGACGAAACTTATCATTATAATAATCTCGTAAAGAGGGACATTCGTGGAAAAGTCGAACTGCAAAAACTAATAAATCGTCAAAATCCAGAGCATTGTTTTTTTTCAGTGCTGCCTGGTATGCCGGATAAAGACCGGCCGCCTTAAACTTATGTCCATAGGTCATAGAGTCCTGCTCCACATCCTGAGGCAGGAGATAATCGTTTTTGAATCCACTGATATGGTTGAGAAGAGATTTAGGAGGAAACGTATCGGCACTAATTTCCTCAACCTTTAGACACTGTTTGATCAAGGTCAACTGGTCCTGGGTATCATAGACAACAAAATCATTGGAGAATCCTAACTCCGAAATATGTTTTCGCAATAATCTCAGGCAAAACGAGTGAAATGTACTGACCCAGGGGAAAGATCCGCGAAGGTCCAACATAGCCCGAACCCGTTCCTTCATTTCACCAGCAGCCTTGTTGGTAAATGTGATGGCAAGGATACTCTCTGGAGAAACTTGTTTGGCTTCAATCAAGTTGACAATTCGGCAAGTGATGACGCGCGTTTTGCCTGAGCCCGCTCCCGCCACGACCATCAGCGGCCCTTCACCATGTTGGACGGCCTGTAACTGCTGAGGATTTAATTTTTCATAATTCATTAGGAATGTCTTCATCTGCTAGACGTGGGGATAACCGGACAAGAACTCTCCATCCGTCTAGACTCTCTTTACTTTATAAAACGATTATTCGCAGGACTAGCGTGGAGTGAGCTAGACAAGATTTTCCCAGATCACCGATGCCAACGCCTCAACAAATGTAGGGGATAGGTTTAACGATTCAGTGCGGTATAAATCAAGTTTAAGATTTTTTGCATACTTCTTGAATTCTATATCGATATCAAATAAAATTTCTACATGATCACAAACAAAACCAACAGGGACAATTAAAACCGTTTTCGAGCCTTGCTTCGCGATTTTATCTAAAACTGATTCAACCGTTGGTCCCAACCAGGGTATTGGTATCATTCCTTGGCTCTGATAAGCCTTGAACCAATTTTTGGGTTGGACACGTTCCACAAGTTTATTCACCGTTTTGTCAAACTCTTCAGCATAAGGATCACCCTGCGTTATAGATTCTGAAGGAATACTATGCGCCGTGAAAATCGTATACAAGGACTCGTCTGCCTTCGGCTCCATTTTTTCAAGAGCCATTCGATATTTTTCCTCAAATGCATCAATGAGAAGCGGATGGTCCGCCCAACTTCCGATATATTGCACATCCATATCCTCTGCATCATAGTTTTTCAACGCCTCCTTCAAAACATTGAAATACAAACGTGTACTCCAGGTGCTGAATTGCGGGGCCAAGCAAAGCGCCACCACTTTTTTCACACCGTCATCCTTCATTCTTTTCACTTCATCAAGGATAAAGGGCCCCCAGTTTCGCATTCCACAATAGACTTTAAACTGAGATTCCTGTTGGTTCAGAAAAGATTCCAGCCGAGCACAAAGTTCCTGTGAAATTTCTCTTAGGGGGGACTTTCCGCCAATTTGCTCATAGCGATCGCTAATGATTTGTATAGTCTCTGGAGTGGGTTCTTTTCCGCCGCGGATGTTTCTCAAATATTCAGGAATATTTTCAACGGACTCGGGTGCACCGTGAGCCATAAGAAAAACACCAATCATCGGCTCAGAATCAATCATGCTCATATTCATGGACCATCTCGACCACAGCACGAACATGTTCTACAGGGGTGTGTTGCAAAATGCCATGTCCTAAATTGAAAATATGTCCTCGTCCTCCGGCGCGTTTAAGGATATCATGCACCCGTTCTTGAATTGTAGGTATAGGAGCGAATAATGTTACCGGGTCCAGGTTACCTTGAACCGGCAGGTCATTGCCCAACAGAGCCCGGGCAGAATCAATATTGATTCGCCAATCAAAGCTGAGCACGTCTCCACCAGCCTTTTGCACGAGATCCAGCATCGTAGAGGTACCCGTGCTAAAGTTGATAACAGGTACCCCAACATCCTTAAGACCTGCAAAAACACGTTGAGTGTAAGGAAGAATGTACTTTTCATAATCGCTAGGGCTGAGGCAACCTACCCAACTGTCAAATATCTGTAGAGCCTGGGCTCCAGCTGAAACCTGCATCTTTAAATAATCAACCAGCATGGTACATACCTTGTCCATTAACATTTCCCAAGCATCGGTGGCCTCATACATCATCAGCTTAGTGGTTTTGAACTCCCGCGACTTTCCACCCTCCACCATATAACTGCATAAGGTAAATGGAGCTCCTGCAAAACCTACCAAAGGAATATTGATCTCTTTTCTCACCATGCGAATTGCATCGGCAACGAATCCCAATTGTTCTTCTACATTCACTGGCGAAAGGTTTTCAATAGCTTTTCTATCTCTTACAGGGCGCGGAATCACGGGGCCATCACCTGCTGAAAATTCTAAACCCGTACCCATCGGTTCCAAAGGAAGAAGAATATCCGCAAAAATTATAGCCGCATCCACCCCCAACACATCCAGAGGCTGCAAAGTGACTTCACAAGCTAATTCCGGGTTTTTGCACAGTTCAAGAAAGGTGTACTTTTCCTTGAGATCCCGGTAAACCTTCATATAACGACCCGCTTGGCGCATGAACCAAACGGGAGTTTTATCGACCGGTTCACCCCGGCAGGCTTTTATAAAACGTGAATTTTCCATAAACCTTTCCAAACAGCCGCTAGCGTGACGCTAGGTCCTGTGTACAGGTGATCACCTGCTAAGTTTTCGTTTCCCAGACGGATAATAATTTTTTTGGCGAGCAAAGAGTTTTCTGGCTCAAAAATCTCTTGCTAATTTTCTCCCACGGGGGTGGGTCGCTAGCAACTAAAATTTATTGATTATAGGACGGGAACGTATGCCGAATCAACGGTTTGTTTTGACTGACGTGCCCCAATCCCCTTCTGGGCTGAATTCCATTTTCATATCCCTGTAAATTATTTAAAGGACTCGGATCTCCTCCCCAGCCTAGATTCTTGATCGACCCAGTGAACCCACCCCCAGGGTAGGTTTTTGCAATTTATCTGCCAATATTATTTTATTACCAGGTTTTTCCACCCGCCACGTAGAGATTCGATAATTACAAAACACCTTATTATTTATTTTTTTACAATGTTCCCGCATCCGCTAAGCAAATCGGGCCACCACCCTTTCCAGCTCTGTGAGAACAATATCTTCGTTCTCATTATTTAATTTTTTCCGAATAACAGGAATGATCTCAGGCCCTGAAAGTTCGCCCAGAGCCCAGACCGCATGAGCCCGAATCAAGGACTCTTTATCATTCAACACCCTGAGTAGAGGAGGTATGGCTTTCGGATTTTTGGAGTTACCCAAAGCAACAGCAACATTTCTAAGCAGGCCTCTTCGCTTGATACGTTTAATAGGACTACCCTTAAACCTTTG
>DUAA01000007.1:0-1071 GCA_012961055.1 Nitrospinaceae bacterium | reverse complement strand
ACTGTATCAAATCAATCAACATGAGAGCGTCCTGCTGGTTCTGAAAATTCAGGTCATCGGTTTTAACAGCATAAGAATTCCATGGGCAAACTATCTGGCAATCATCGCACCCGTAAATTCTGTTTCCAATGGCCTTTCTAAATTCAATAGGTATGACTCCTTTCAACTCAATATTGAGATAAGAAATACATCGCCTCGAGTCCAGAACGTAGGGGGCGATGATTGCTTTTGTAGGACAAATATCAATACAACTTCTGCATGTTCCGCAATGGTCATCAGCAGGTTCTGATTCAGGCAGAGCCACATCGGTCAGAATTTCGGATAAAAAGTACCAAGATCCTTCTCCCTGAGTGAGGAGGTTGGTATGCTTTCCTATCCAACCCAGGCCGGCTTGTTGTGCCAATGGTTTTTCGAGAATGGGGCCTGTATCTACATAAATCCGGGTTCTGCAACCCATAAATTTTTCCTGAATTTTTTCCTCCATCTTTTTTAAACGTGGGGTAATGACATCATGATAATCCTTATTCAAAGCGTAGATGGATATATCGGCCGTATCGCGATGATCGATATAGCTCATTTCCTTTTCCAACGCATAGTAATTAGTCCGGAAACATAAAATACTTTTCACTCCCTCCAGCACAAGATGCGGATTTTTTCGTTTCTCCTCACCGCGCCGCAAATAAGCCATTTCGCCGTCATAACCCTCACGCAGCCATTTCCCAAATCTCTCGCCAGCTGGACCCAGTTCAGGGCGGGCCACTCCAAATCCATCAAACCCTAGGCTTTCTGAAAAAGACTTAAGGTATACCAGCGCCTCTTTATTTTCTGTGGGTTTCATAAACTTAAGGAAGTTGATTCAATTCAGGGATTCTGATAATCTCAAAAATATTATTTAATAACTATATCCAACAAAGGTAGGCCAAGGTCTTTGGCAGATCTAGATTGTTTATTAAAATTAATCTCCAGATAATATAACGTTCATAAAATGAATAAAACTGGTTACGTATCGGATCCATTTTATCTTAGACATAAAACTGAACCACATCCTGAAAACCCAGGTCGATTAATAGC
>DUAA01000006.1 GCA_012961055.1 Nitrospinaceae bacterium | reverse complement strand
AAATCCTACGATAATTTAGAAAAAACAATCAATCCTATTGGAAGGTTTCTGAAAGCCACGAATAGAGATATAAAACATTCTGAATCCCCTGCTATATGGGCCCCGTATTTGACATGGCAGGCTATGGGTTCAATTTATATGCTATTGCTCGTAAGCATTGACGTGCTAGTTTATTTGGTCTTAATTGCAACAAGTTTCTCGGTAAATGGTAGACTCATATAATATTCATCAGTCGGGTCAAGTTTAATGAAGCAGGTTGACGTAATAGTTATAGGAGGAGGGCATGCGGGTTGCGAAGCAGCCTTGGCCTCAGCGCGTATGGGGTGTTCCACGGTGATGATCACTTTGGATGCAGAGAAAATTGCGCTGATGCCGTGCAATCCAGCCATTGGCGGAGTGGGCAAAGGCCATATTGTGCGCGAGATCGATGCCCTCGGTGGTGAGATGGCTAAAATTATTGACAGGACCGGAATTCAGTTCAGGGTTTTGAATATGTCCAAAGGACCGGCGGTGCATGGTTATCGTGCTCAGGCTGACAAAACCCAATACAAAAATACCATGCGTCAGGTTGTAGAAAGCACTGCTAACCTCGAACTAGTACTTGAAGAAGTCGATGAACTGATTATTGAAAACTCAATAATTAAAGGAGTACGAACGGCACAGGGAAATGAAATTAAAGCCTCTTCTGTAGTCATTACAACGGGGACCTTTTTAAATGGCCTTATACATTTGGGTTTGAACAGTAGGCCTGCCGGACGGGTGGGAGAAAAATCATCCACTAAATTATCGCAATCATTTCTATCTGCGGGATTTGAGTTAGGCCGTTTGAAAACAGGCACCCCACCCCGATTGAAGCGAGGTAGCATTGATTTTAGCCGATGTACCATCCAACCGGGAGATGAAGTGCCGCGCCCCTTTTCGTTTTCTAACTCAAGTATTGAACGTGAGCAAATACCCTGCTACCTCACAGCGACCAATGAGCAAACTGCTAGGGTCATCCGTGACAACTTGCATTTGTCGCCGTTATACAGCGGCATGATTGATGGAGTGGGACCACGTTATTGTCCTTCTATAGAAGATAAGGTGGTGAAGTTCCCGGATAAGAATTCGCATAATATTTTTCTGGAACCGGAAGGTTTGGATACAGACTGGATTTATCCAAACGGCATTTCCACCAGCCTTGCCGAAGAAGTGCAGTTGCAGTTAGTGCGCACGATTCCCGGTTTGGAGCAGGCTGAGATTGTCTTGCCTGGTTACGCGGTGGAATATGATTTTGTTCCACCTACACAACTTACTCCAGCTTTGGAGACCAAGCGGGTAAGTGGTTTGTTCCACGCAGGTCAGATCAACGGCACCTCCGGTTATGAGGAAGCCGCGGGTCAGGGGCTCATGGCAGGCATTAATGCCGCCCTCAAGGCGCAAGAACGAAAACCATTTCTGCTCACCCGCATGGACAGTTATATCGGTGTACTCATTGATGATCTGGTGACCAAGGGAACGCTGGAACCTTACCGCATGTTTACTTCACGTGCTGAATACCGGTTAATTTTAAGACAGGATAATGCTGATGAGCGCCTAATGAAAAAGGGCCATGGGCTGGGTCTGGTGGATAAAACTTTGCTTGAAAAGTGCATGGAAAAATATCGTGCGGTAGATAGAGAGATAAAGAGGTTAGAAAAGACGGCAGTGGTACCTAACCCAGAAACACTTTCTCGGTTGTTCACATTGGGTATTCAGGAATTGAGAAACCCCACGACTCTAGGTGGTCTGTTGCGCCGTCCGGAAGTGTCGCATGATAGTTTGCTTAGAGCTTTCGATGGCGGCGAGATTCCACCCTTAGTTGGCGAGCAGGTGGAAATTCGAGTGAAGTATGAAGGATTTATTAATCGCCAGAACCAGTTAGTGAAAAAACAGAAGAAGCTGGAGCATTATCGGATTCCAGAAAGTTTTCAATATAAAGGTGTTTCAGGTCTTTCGCACGAAGTCATACAAAAGTTGGAAGCGATTCGCCCGCTCACATTGGGGCAGGCTTCCCGTATTTCTGGCATTACCCCCTCAGCGATAAGTCTCATTATGCTTCTCATAGAGAAATCAGAATCTCAGGTGCGAATATAATCTTCTACTTAAAATAGGTGATGAAAGTGCATACTGATTCAGTTCAATGGCAGATTGAGGTAGATAAAAAAGATATCGCGTACATCGTTAGTATTTTTGAAGCCTACGACAATTTGGCGGTGGTGCGAACGTTGGATCCTTCCCTTGGAATCATTGAACTAATGATTTCCCCCGACTATTTAGAAGATGCCCATAAGCTCACCGAAGCTCTTGCAAAAGAAATTCCCTTCCGTCTGCTGGCGAAGAGAACAATTAGCGCTAACTCCTAAGGCCAAGAGAACGTTTACCTGCGAAATAAAGACAGTTGGTGGTTTCTCACTGTGCCCAGCACGGGCACTTTTAAAATGGGGTTTCATTGAAGCGAGCTGCAGTGTTAGCTAACGATATGGCATTTTATTGCCTTCCAGTTGCTTTACAATATCACTCTCGGTCTGGTTTTCCAGCCGTACAAACTCCTCAAACTCCTTTGGGCTTTTGAATTCGAAAACTTTGGGTTCTTTTTGTCCGCAGATTTCCTCATCCTGTTCCAAGGTTAAAATATTTTTTTCTACTGAACTAATCACAAATTTTTTGCGCGTTTTAAACTTGGTAAAAATATCCTGATAAACAGGTTCAAGATTAAGAGCCATGAAACGTCTCCTGCTAAGATGTAGATTGCTATTGATGAATATTAGAATTTTAACCTTCCAGAATGCCAAAATCAAACAATTTGAGTAGCGAGCCCATTAGGGACTGATACGAATTGGGCTTGCCGTACCTTTGTTATCTATCGCCATTAAGGAGTCCGGTTTCTGTTCAGTTTGATCATCAAACCATCGCTTAACAGTCGGGAGGTTTTATGCTAGGCTATGCAAATATTTGGTGAGTTGATTCAGCACCTCTATGGAGCTCCCAATCAACGACTGTTTCCTAATGGTCTGGTTTATTATCCATTTTCACTTCCCAAATTTTTTATGGCAAATCGAATATCCCTCAGTCGGCTAGCAGAAACGCTCATTCAGGAGTCAAAAGCTCCGTTCAATACCAAAGATTTTGCGAAACATTTAGAGAGTCGGTGGCAAAAAGAAGTTTCTGACTCTGCCATAAAAAGGCTTGAAAAGGTTCTGTATAACCATTCTTCGCTGATAGGGATTTTTGAAAGTAATTTTATACCCTTTTGCGTGGTGATCGATAAGATTTTCCACATGTCTTTGTCGGTAAAGTTGGGGGCGTGGGAACTGAAACAAGGCGTTTTGATTCCCGGACATCGTTTGATCCCCTTTGTGCCGATTAACATGCAAGAAAGCAAGTTGACGTTTCTTGATCCGGAAGGCGAGGAGATTTCCAAACTCAAAAAATCCTATTATATTCAGGATATTGTTCCTTTCTATCAGTACTCGGCAAATTTTCCGGAAGAAATTAAGATCAATGAATGGATTCCAGGAAAGAGTCGCATGACGGTTACAGTCTGGGATATGCGGTCTCTATACAGGAAATTTTCTTTCCGCCCTGGGGACGCATTGTTGATAAACTTGGTTGACTATGAAAAGGGAATTTATCAGGTTCGTCCCTATTCGTCGCAGCAATATAGGTTGGACCGATTACGCATGCGGGCGCTCTATTTAGCTTTGGCTACACAAATGAACCAGCTTTTTCAGGATAAAAAATTTTGTTCTGCCAAGTTGGAAAAGCAATTATTGCGAGTTCTTTTTTCCATTAATTCTGACGTGTTTAAAGAGGTAGAGGTTTTTTCTGTTACAGAATTTTTGGAATCTCTTAAAGACTGGGCCGTGGTCGGGTGTGAAACCGGAGGGGTGCAAATGGTTCCTGTATGGCAAGCAGAACCGAAGCCTTTCATTCGCTCAAATGCCAACCTGTCTATGAAGGGGGATATGGGGTCGCTGGAAAAAATATTTCAGGATTTGCAATTAGCTTTTGATGTGGTTGAATTTAAATCCATGCTTTATACAGTTATGGCTTCAGATAAGTATAAGTTGGAGGCTGTTTTTTCCCTTTTGTTTGGGGGGCAGGGAGATTTATTTCAGGATAAGAAACAGCACGAGGTGTTTTATGGTCATCTGCGTGATCTTTTATTTAAAATTTACGAAGATCATAAAACTTGCGAATCCCGTTTGGTCGCGAGCCTTAGGGAACGGTGTGTAGATACCAAGTTTAGCCTGATCGGGATCTTGAGATTTCTAGAAGATCAGGAGGTTGGTCTGGAAGATCTGCCTACAGATTTATTGAATCAGATTATCGAACTCGATCATTTTTGCGCCGAAGCACTTCACCAGTTTGCTGAAAGGGGCCACCCCCCTGACCTTAAATTTATTCGTGAAGTACGTGTGGCATTGAAAGTGGTGCTTCCTCAATTAACGACGGTAGAAGAGGAAGTTTATTCCCGCCTGGCTATATATTAAAGGATAGCCTTGCCATTAAGGGAATGGCCTGTAACATTTTCGACCAGAACATTCACGGTGTCTCCAACCTTAAAAATATCCTCACCGGCCTGTAAGTTTACGTTCCAATATTGTGGGTTTCTTCCTTTGAACGCAAAGTCGGGCTTGGAAGATTTTCCTTCGATTAGGACTTCAACATTTTTTTCTACAAAGGACTGCCCCAGTTTTCCAGATTGCTTGTGTTGCAACGCGATGACTTTCTGAAGTCGGCATTTTTTGATTTCGTCTGGAACGGAGTCGGGCAGTTCGTTGGCCGGAGTTCCGGGTCTGGGACTGTAAGCAAACATGTAGCTGCTGCTGTAGCCCACTTTTGCCATAATTTTCAGAGTATCCTCAAAAGCTTCTTCAGTTTCACCAGGAAAACCGACAATGACGTCGGTGGAGAACGCGATATCCGGGACCTCTGATTTCAACTCTTCCAGCAAGCCCATATACTCTTCTATGGTATGGTCTCTACGCATGGCTTTCAGCACTTGGTTGTTTCCACTCTGGACAGGTAGGTGCAGGTGGTTCATCAAAATGTCCAAATCCCGATAAGCACGAATAGTTTCACGAGTAAAATCATTCGGATGGCTAGTGATAAATCGTAGTCTTTGCACCCCGGGAATTTCTGCTATACCATATAAAAGCTCATGAAAGGCCATAGGGTTTTTCAGTCCACGTTTGCCGTAGGAGTTTACATTTTGCCCCAATAAAATGATTTCTTTTGCGCCCTGTTTTACCAGATGGCGGACTTCGTTGAAAAGTTCTTCCGGCTCTCTTGACTTTTCTCTTCCACGAGTAAATGGAACAATACAAAAAGTACAAAACTTATCACACCCCTTTATTATGTTTACAAATGCACTAGGTCCAGGAGACCTTGGTTTTTTTCCTGATAGCTCGGGAATAGAATAGGTTTTTTCCTGGTCAAATCCGGTCCAGACAAAAGATTTGTTGGTGCTTTGTACCCGGTCTACTGCTTGGGAGATTTCTTCCACTTGGTCAGGGCCAATCACAAAATCCAGATAAGGCATGCGCTGAAGAAGCTTTTTCCCATCTTGCTGACCTAAACATCCGGTTAAACCCAAAATAAGGTCTGGATTAGCCATTTTTAATGGTTTTAACCCGCCAAATAGGGAGAATGTTTTTTGTTCAGCTTTTTCCCGAATGGAGCAGGTATTGACAAGAATTAGGTCTGCGTCCTCTTTTGCCTGCGTGCGCTGATAACCGGAATGGAACAGAATGAGCTCCATTCTGTCTGTATCGGCAACATTCATCTGGCAACCAAATGTATCCAAATAGACTTGTTTCATAATCAAGAACTTTAGGGGAATTATCTTATTTTTGCAACCCGGTTTTAAAATTAAACCAAAAGCTTGAAAAGCCCGGGTGCACTAAAAACAATGAAATTAATATAAATTTAACAAAATTCATATAAATTTATGTATTTTATTGACAAGTTTATGTCTTTTAAATAGGATTAAAATTATTCCATCAAAACTATTAAATTTGCAGGTCCACTGCGTTAAAACCGTTTGTTTTAGGGGAGGGAATTACCGTGGCTAAAAGTAACAGCGTCCGGAAAATCCGGGAAGCTAAAATGATGAGCAAGGCAGAACTGGCTCGCAAAGCAGATGTGACTGTTCAGACGATTGATCGAATTGAAAAAGGGAATGAGTGTCGGCTCGATACCAAACGAAAGATAATTTTGGCCCTCGGCTATAAACTGGTAGACCGGACAAGGGTTTTTGGTTCTGACAATGACAGCTCTCCTTTACCGACCAAAAATGCAAAGACCTAAGTAAATCTAATTCTGACTATGACTTCCTGCTGATTGGTTATTTTTAGAGGTGAACAAAATAAAAAAAATAATTTTCAGTTAATACATCTACAAAAGAGAATTAAATTAAAATAAACCAGAAGTTCCATTTTGTTCAAAAATACCCTTGTTGGATTATTTATCTATAATCTCCAATGATGCCAACATAATTACGGAGCTTATAATATTTATTACTTCTACCATGATTGAGACAAATTGACCTCTGTGGGAAAGGTTGCATAAATAAATTAAAACAACCGTGCTCACAGAAAACTTTCTATCAAAGAAAATTATAAAATTATGCAACGCTTAGCCATTGACCTAGATGAAAGAAGCTATGAAATTCTGATTGGCCTGGATCTAAGAAAGCAGGTGGGTGAGTTCCTTAAGGCGGTATTTAGACCAAGTCGGGTCGTAATAATAACTCATCCCTCTATCAACAGTATCTATGGTGAGGAGGTAATTGCAAATTGTCTTGATCAGGGATGGACCACCGATATCATCGAAGTCCCCGAAGGGGAAGTTTCCAAGAGTCTAGGTCAGGTGGAAAAATTATACGATCGCCTTCTGGAACTAAATTGTGATAGAAAATCTGTCTTAATAGCTTTAGGAGGTGGCGTGATTGGGGATTTGGTAGGCTTTGTCGCGGCAACTTACCAAAGAGGAATTACTTTTATACAAGTGCCCACAACTTTGCTTTCTCAAGTCGACAGTAGTGTAGGAGGAAAAACAGGGGTCAACCATCCCAAGGGAAAAAATATGATTGGTGCCTTTTATCAGCCTCGTCTAGTGGTGACTGATTTACAAACCCTTAAGACACTTCCGATAAAAGAATACCGGGCTGGATTGGCGGAGATTGTTAAGTACGGAGTCATTTCAGATGCCAGCTTTTTTGAGTTTCTGGAAAAAAACTATAAAGATATTTTAAATCTGAATTACGATTGCCTTTCTTACATCATCGAGAATTCTTGTGCAATTAAAGCGAAGGTGGTTGAGAAGGATGAACGGGAAACCCACCACCGAATGATACTCAATTTTGGCCATACTTTGGGTCATGCTATCGAGTCATTGACGGGTTACTCTCGGTTTATTCATGGGGAGGCAGTAGCGATAGGTATGGTACGTGCTGCGGAGCTATCTCATTCAATGGGAAAATGTTCTAAAGAAGTTCCGAGACGGCTGGAAGCCTTATTGAAAAACCTGGGGCTACCAGTTGAAATGCCAGAACTGGACCCCACAGCCGTAATTGAATCCTTGTATCACGATAAAAAAACCATGGATAATAAAATTAAATTCATTTTGGTTAAAGAAATAGGCTCTATTGAAATTGTAGAGCAGGTACCAGAGTCAGAAATTTTAAAAATAATATAAACCGGCTCATTTCAGCTGATAGCCTTATGGGAAAAGTGGCAAGTTCAAAAATATTTTGAGAAAGCAGCCAAGGTCATACCATGGAATTTCCCCATCGTTATTCAGTCTTAGAAACTGACCCCAACTTTGAATTGTGGCAATACTGTGGTGTTCAAGTCAGCCAGTGATACTTCCTTCAGCATATTGTTTTGTGAAAATCTTTGAAGAAGCAGGTTGCCTTTGAGTGTGTTGAACTTTAGCACCGGTACATCGCGTGTAATCGAGTCACTGTGCATAAACAATCCATTAGGAAATTTACCAGAGGTTCACCATAACACGTTCGGCTATTAGCCGTTTCTATGTTAAAATTCTTCCCACTAGCCGCTACTTAATTAGTAGCAACTGCCTACAGTTTTATTATTTGCACATCCTTGGAGAAAAGCTATAAATTCAATTCCAAAAGCACTACGTCCTTTTTCCGAGCAGAAAGGAAAGGACCCGTCTACTGGGGTCAGCGTGACGCCGGACTCAATGAAAAGGAAATCTTCACTGAACGAGAGATACCGAAAGAATGATTGCCCATTGCCTCCCTCGTTAGGGGGCTTGAAATTTTCAATACTATCCAGTGGTAGTGGTGGTAATTCGCTTTATATCGAGGCGGGTGGAAAGCGTATTTTGATCGATGCTGGGTTGAGCGAAAAAAAACTCTCTCAACGCATGGCGGGTATCGATCGATCGCTCAGTGGATTGGACGCGGTGTTTGCCACACATGAACATTCTGACCATATCCGGGGTATGGGTCCGATTTTAAGAAAACATAGACTTCAGCTCTATACCACTGAAGGAACTTATAAACGGGCGTGCAACACTCTGGGAAAAATTCCTAGTTTTAATTCCATTCGGGCTGGACAGCCTGTTGAGTTTGGCGAATTGATTGTTGAACCCTATGCTACTCCCCATGATGCAGAAGAATCGGTAGCTTTTGTTTTCCATTATCGGGGGTTATGTCTGGGCCTTGCTACCGACCTAGGCCGGCTGACACCAGAAATCATAAATAAATTGCAAAACCTAGATGCCTTGCTCATAGAGTCCAATCATGATCCGGAAATGCTGGATGCCGGACCTTATCCCTG
>DUAA01000005.1 GCA_012961055.1 Nitrospinaceae bacterium | reverse complement strand
CAAAGGTCTATAACCTGCCCTATACAAGAAGCGGATTTGGAGAGCCCGTTCAAAGCTTATTCAAGTTTGGTGATGGAGAAAAGGTGCTTGGTATGTTATCGCTCATGGCGCCAGTGGAAGGTTCAGCCCCTCCTGATCAATCTGACAGTCAAACTTCAATGAACTTCGTTAAAAAAATGAAAAAGAAAAAAATGTCTAGTAATTATAAAGACGAGTTCATGGTTGTTAGCGCAAATGGATTTGGTTTTCGATTTCCTTTATCTAAATTGTCCGAAACAACCCGATCGGGTAGAAAAATTATGAACTTGAAAAATAATGACCGCATGATAGGTTTAGCCCCGGTAATACATAGTCACGTTTTTCTGGCTACGAGTAAAGGGAAAGCCGTGGTCATTCCTACAGACCAGATAACCCAACTGACGGGATCAGGCAAAGGCGTCATCCTATTGAAACCGGGGGAAAGTAGTCTGGTTGGATTTAAATTTGTCACTCTAAAAGATAAAGTCACCTTGGTGTTCGACTCGGAAAATGCAAAGGAAATCACAGTTAAAAGTGTTCGCCTGTGCAACCGGGGAAGTCAGGGTGTAATAATTTCCAAGCGCAAATCCATTCTCAAAATTAATTAAACATCATGTCTAATTACCGTTCTGAAGATATCCAAGTCCTTGAAGGCCTTGAACCCGTTCGCAAACGTCCTGGAATGTACATTGGTTCGACATCATCTACAGGCCTGCATCATTTACTTTGGGAAATTCTGGATAACTGCGTTGATGAGGCGCTGAATGGGCATTGCGACACCATTAACGTGGTTTTGGATAAAGATCATGGTGTAACCATTAAAGATAATGGAAGGGGAATTCCGGTAGACGCATATCGTAAAACAAAAAAGAGTGCTATGGAAATCCTTTTCACCACTCTGCATTCAGGTGGAAAATTCGGCCAAGGAAGCTATAAAGTATCCGGTGGCCTTCATGGTGTTGGAATGGCAGTGGTATGTGCCCTTTCGGAAAATCTTGTCGCTACATCCCGCCGGGATGGGTTTGAATGGAGCCAAGCTTACTCCAGAGGCAAACCAACCTCAAAGCTTAAAAAAGGAAAACCTGCCAGGAATTATGGCACCACAGTTTATTTCAAACCTGACAGTCAAATTTTCCCAAAAATAGAATTCAACCCCAAGTACATTTTGGAACGGGCAGAATCAAAAGCCTTCCTCAACAAAGGTCTTAGAATAAACGTCAGTGAGAATAGTAATTCGCATACATTTTACTATCCCGAAGGAATTCAGGATTATATAAAAAAAATTGTAGGCCAAAAACCCACACTGATGGATAAACCTTTCTATGTGGAAAAAGAAGACAACTTACTGAAATTAGAGACCGCATTTCTCTGGACCCCAACTACCGATACCCAGATCCTTTCTTTTGCTAACTCTATCAGGACTATTGATGGAGGCACACACGAGATAGGCTTTCGCAATGGAATTACCAAGGCTGTACGAGCATATATTGACCGGCGCAAACTACTTCCAAAA
>DUAA01000004.1 GCA_012961055.1 Nitrospinaceae bacterium | reverse complement strand
TCACCCTGGCGATTCGTCTTTTACATACCGCTGCACAGTTTGATTCCGCAACCGGTAAAGCCCGTCCTGAAGATGATATTTTTCCCACCGTCGCTACGATTACCGATCAGGGGTACCATTATATGAATAGCGAGGAACTGGCTGGTTTTTGCAAAACTTCCTTGAGCAGAGGGTAAATTCGTTAATGAAAAAACGTATCTACGGTATCGAAACGGAGTACGGTCTCCTGATAAAAAATGTTGAAGAATTTCCTCATGATCCCATGGAAATTGCCAACAAGGTTAAAAACCACATTTTTTCAAAAAATTTAGGAGTACTGGATCTTCACTATCGGGCCAACGATGAGCCTCCTGGAAACGGCGGGTTCCTGCTTAATGGCGGACGCCTGTATTTGGATATGGGCCATTTGGAATATGCCTCCCCGGAATGCTCCAATCTTGTAGACTTGGTAACTTTTGATCGCGCCGGGGACACATTGATTCAGGAAGCAGTTGAAGAGTTGGGTTGGGCGGATAAGGTTTCGTTCATCAAAAATAATGTGGACCTTGAAACCAATGCCACTTTTGGATGCCATGAGAATTATCTGGTCGGACGAAGATTCCCATTCGATGAGCGGGACAACCTGAAAATCCTTTCGTCATTTTTAACCACTCGACTGATTTATTGTGGTGCCGGTCGCATCGGTTCTTGCGATCCCCATCCGTTTCGCGATTTAGAAGGTACTGTTACTGAGGAGAAGCCGGTTGATGAGGTGAATTTTCAGATTTCACAAAGAGCTGATCACATTCCCAACGAATTTCACCGGTGGGTGCAATATAACCGGGCCATTGTCAACACCCGCGATGAACCTTTGTCTGACCCGAGCAAATACCGGCGCATTCATCTTCTGGTTGGTGATTCCACGATGAGTGAGTTCGCCACCGCCATGAAAATGGGAACCACAACCCTGATGCTGGAAATCATGCAGTTAGGGGTTGCTAAACGGGAATGGATTCTCGCAGACTCGGTCCAATCGATGCGTTCTATTTCTCGTGACCCAGATTTCAAGTGGCATGTGAAACTGGCTTCGGGAAAATCATCCAGCGCTTTGGAATTGCAGTGGGATATAATGAATAAATGCAAGCAACATTTGGCCGGGAAGGATCGAGAGACAGATTGGATTCTTGAGGGTTGGGAATCGGTCTTGACCGATTTGCCTAAAGGACCGGAAGCGGTTATCGGAAGAGTGGATTGGGCCAGTAAATACTGGATGCTTAACGAATTTAAAAACGAAGAAAATCTAGAATGGAACGACCCCTGGCTCAAAAGCCTGGATTTGGAGTATCATAATCTAAATAAGGAATCAGGTTTATTTTGGGGGTTAGAGGCCAGCGGAGACGGTTATAGGAAAACCACGGATGAGGCGGTCAATTTCTCAAAAGTCAATCCGCCAAGAGGAACTCGGGCGTTTGGTCGTGGGGAACTCGTAAAAAGGCTAATCAACCAGCATTCTCATATGAGTTATCTCATAGACTGGATTGGCTATCGTTTGGGTAAAACCGATGAACCGTTTCTGATGCTCGATCCGTTCATATCATACAAGGAAAAAATCATAGCGCACCTCGCTCAGATTGATCCGCTGCCTCTTCATAACAGCGAAAAAGGTAAGGATTTTAATAGCCGGGGAGAAGATGGGGGGGGACCGTATGAGTGATTGTCTGTTTTGTAAAATCGGTGAAGGCAGTATCCCTTCACAAATGGTTTATGAGTCGGATACGTTATTCGCCATTAATGATATTAATCCGCAGGCTCCTACGCATATACTGATTATACCCCGGGTTCATCAGGCAACTTTGTTGGATGTTGAGGAAAAGGACCATACCCTAATGGGTTCAGTGATTGGCGTTGCCAATAAATTGGCCAAGGAAAAAGGACTCAACAAGTCAGGATACAGGATGGTGGCCAATTGCGGGGCAGGTGCAGGGCAGTCGGTGTTTCATATTCATTTTCATCTTTTAGGTGGCCGTGCTTTGAACTGGCCGCCGGGCTAGGGGCATGGTTAGCGCAGAACAACTCTACGAAAAACTAAAAAACATCCAGGTTGGCAATCCGATTTGCCAGTTTACCCGCGAACATTGTGATCTGTTGCTACCCACCATAAAAAAAATTGAAGACCTCAAGCGCGAAAAGAATGCCATTATTCTTGTTCATAATTATGTAGCACCCCAAATATATTACAGTGTTGCCGATTTCACGGGCGATTCGTATGGCCTGTCGAAAAAAGCAAAAGAATCGGATGCCGATGTCATCGTTTTTTCAGCCGTTCGCTTTATGGCAGAGACGGCCAAGATTCTTAACCCAGGTAAAACAGTGTTGGACCCCAACCCCAATGGAGGCTGTTCCCTGGCCGATGGCATAACGGCAGCGGATGTTGTCCGGCTCCGTAAAGAGTTTCCCGATCATACATTCGTCTGTTATATCAACACCACTGCCGAGGTGAAAGCCCAGTGCGATGTGTGCGTCACCTCTTCCAATGTAAATACAATCATTGAGAAAATTCCGAATAACAAGATATATTTTTTACCCGACCGGCTCATGGGTGAAAATGTGATCGCTGATTTAAAATCCCGGGGAATTAATAAAGATATTCAACTTTGGGATGGCACTTGTTATGTCCATGAGGAATACCAGCCTGAGAGTATCGACCAGGTGCGGAGAAACTTTGCAGGCGTGGAAGTCCTAGTTCATCCCGAGTGCAATTCTTCAGTGGTGGGTAAGGCTGACTTCGTAGGAAGCACCAGTCAAATGCTCAATCATGTGCGCGAGTCTGAACGGGACACATTCTTTTTACTTACCGAGTGTGGATTGACCGGGATTTTACAGTCTGAGTTTCCAGAAAAAGTATTTTCCGGCGGTTGTACGTTTTGCAAATATATGAAATCAAATTCGTTGGAAGATATTTTAAAGGTCCTCAGAGACCCAAGTCCACAAAACATTATCACTCTCGACCCTGATATCCAACAACGCGCCCTGCAATGCGTTAACCGAATGTTTGACTACGTAGGTTGATCTTCTTAATTAGATGATATGGAAATAGTTTTTTTCTGTCTTCACTCGCCAACAGTAACTAAAACTCCTTGTTTTTTGGAACCTATAAGGCATATCAAATAAAGGCTTAAGGCAGTTTATGCCACCGATAAAATATACAGGGCAAGGAATCGCCTGATAAAACATCTGTTTGGTGGAGGGTAATTCAATGAGTGGAAAAGTGGCCGACTCGGTTCAACCGCTCTTAATAGCTTTATCCAGAATGCCTCTATGCAGGTTCAAAAGGAAGATGCCGATCGCTCAGATGGGTTGAATTCAAAAGAAAATAGGTGGGACCAGGAGTGATCTAGACCTGGTAGACAATTTTAATTCCATCGATACCCACCAAAGATTGAGCAAAATTTTTATTCTGATCAATAAAGTTTTTTTAGAATTATTGGAAGCAAAATAACAAGTACGACCACAATCCCTATAAAAGTTTCCCAATTTTGAAACATAATTTCTTTCTCCCAGGAAAAACTTTGGGTTTTTAAAAGAATCTGGGGTTGTTATTTCTTCGGGCCGATCATCTTTTCAGGCCGCACTTTTTCGTCAAACTCTTTGGGTGTAAGCAGATTCAATTCCTCCGCCGCTTTTTTCAAGGTACTGTTCTCTTGGTATGCTTTTTTGGCAACTTTAGCGGCATTGTCGTAACCAATATGTGGATTGAGAGCTGTGACTAGCATGAGCGAACCATTTAGGTGTTTGTTGATTTGGGTTTTATTAGGCTCAATTCCGACTACACAATGGTCATTGAAAGATCTGCAGGAATCAGCAAGCAGGCGAATGGATTGAAGAAGATTATAAATCATCACCGGTTTAAAAACATTGAGCTCAAAATGACCGGAACACCCGCCTACATTAATCGTGGTATCGTTACCGATCACTTGCGCTGCAACCATGGTCATCGCTTCAGACTGGGTGGGATTGACTTTCCCTGGCATGATGGAGCTACCCGGTTCATTAGCAGGTAAGATGATTTCCCCAATTCCACATCGAGGACCAGACCCGAGCCAGCGTACATCGTTAGCAATTTTCATTAGAGAACAGGCAATAGTTTTTAGAACACCGCTGGCCTCGACAATAGCATCGTGGGCCGCGAGAGATTCAAATTTGTTGGGTGCGGTAATAAATGGGCAGCCAGTGATTTCAGAGATTTGACTAGCCACTTTTACGGCGAAATCCTTGTGTGAGTTGAGGCCGGTACCCACGGCTGTTCCCCCCAAGGCGATTTGATACATTCTTGGCATGCAGCCATTAATACGATCAAGCGCGTATTCTAACTGAGTGGTGTATCCGCTGAATTCTTGGCCAAGTGTGAGCGGGGTTGCATCCATTAAATGTGTTCGACCGATTTTTATGATGTCTTTAAAATCATTGGATTTCCGACGAAATGACTCAGTCAGGGTTGAGATTGAAGGGATAAGTGTATCGCGAATACGTTCTACAGCTGCGATATGCATAGCTGTGGGGAAGGTATCGTTAGAAGACTGGCCCATATTCACATGGTCGTTAGGATGTACCGGATCTTTTGAACCAATGGTTCCACCGGCTATTTCAATAGCTCGGTTTGCTATCACTTCGTTGCTGTTCATGTTGGATTGAGTACCACTACCCGTTTGCCAAACGCTCAAGGGAAAATGTTCATCCAGTTTTCCGGCGATCACTTCGTCTGCTGCCTGGCAGACCAAGTCTTTAATTTGTTCTGACATAAGTCCTAATTCGCAATTAACCATGGCTGAGGCCTTTTTCAGAATGCCCATTCCTCGGATTATTTCGCGTGGCATGGTTTCGATGCCGATACTAAAGTGGATCAATGATCGTGCGGTTTGGGCTCCATAGTAACTATCAGCTGGAACATCAATCTCTCCCATACTGTCGCTTTCGATCCGGGTACTCATAATGCGCCTCCTCAGTTTTTAAAATAGTCAGCTGCTTCCGGCATGTTTTCTACAATAAATTTTTTAAATTTTTTCAGTAACCGTTGTTCAGCCTGGCGTATGGCTTCTCGGGTAACTCCTCTGCGGTCACCAATTTCCTGTAACGATAAAGGGTCTTCAGAAAGAACACGGTTGTTGAGAATTTCAATTTCGTTGGGGTTTAATCCAGTTTTAAAATTATCAATATTATCATTAAGAATTTCACGTAGCTGTTTGAGTTCAGTATTACTTTCGACTGAAAGTCCGCCCTGCGAAAGAGTTTGCGCAGGAGTCACGGTACTATTGGGGTGAGCAGGGGTGTCAATGGAAACATCCATAGCGCCGATGCTGGCGGAGACGTCAATAATTTCTCCTTCATCCACCCCAAACCGCTCGGCCAGTAGCTTAGTGGTGGGATCAAACCCTTCTTGTTCCAACTTTTCTTTTTCTTTTTTCAAATTGAACAATAACTTTCGCCGTTGGTTGGTGGTACCTACCCGCACCAGTCTCCAGTTATCGAGAATATGTTTCAAAATGTATGACTTGATCCACCATGTGGCGTATGCAGAGAGACGTACCCCGCGAAAGGGATCAAAATTTTTAACCGCTTTCATTAGACCAATATTGCCTTCCTGAATAAGATCCATCAGGTTTTGCCATTCGCGCTTGAAAGTCATGGCAATTTTAATGACCAGCATTAAATTGGCAGTTGTTAGTTTATAAGCGGCTTCAAGATCGTCGTCTTCTTTATATCGAATAGCTAACTCTTTTTCTTCCTCTTCTGTCAGGGCAGGATATTTGCGAACTTCTTTAAGATAGGCAGCATATGGGTCCAGTGGGACCAACGATCCTTTTGCCCGAACCGCCGGAATCAAGGATTTTTTTTGATCCGGTTTATCCAAATCTAATTTTTTTTCATCGTTCATAATTTAGAAAAACTGAAATTGTCAATTATATAGCAGTATTAATGGTGGTTCCAACCTGCTAAAGCTGGGTTGTATTTAGTGCTACGAAACTTTAAAATGGGGGTATGGTCCGTTTAGCACTATTTGGAATTGTTGTAGTTCTGCTGATATTTGTTGCGCGTGCGCTTTTTCCTTCAAAAACATCGTCACCGGAACAAGAAGCCACAGAAATGGTCATGGATCCCAATAATGGAGTGTATATTCCCAAATCTGAAGCGATCAAAAAAACCATTAAAGGAAAAGATTATTATTTTTCAAGCAAACAAAGCGCTGAAGAGTTTATTGAAAAACAATCGATGTCATAAACAGAGCAAACGAGTCTATATATTATAACAGAGGATTTGTCTTTAACTAAAGAAACAGGAAAGCTGATGATACAAAATAAAAAGGATCGGATTAAACAATTGTTGAAGTATTTTATTGGACGGGGTATTCCTGTTTTTATAGTTCTAGGGTTGATAGGCACCTCTACTACGTTTGCAGAAGTAAAATGTGAACCAGTAGATAAAAAACGCATCAAAATTGAGGGTTATATTTCAAAAACTTATCGCAAAAAAAGGAAACAGGTTTTTAAAGAGTTTGGAGAGATTGGCTCCACTCGTGTGGCTTTGAGAGTTTATCCTATGGGTGAGACTTCGAAAGTGATTGCAGTGGGGAGATGTGTTCCTGCTTATATTGCCCAGCATATTATTAGAAAGTCCATGCAATACAGTACCGGTGTGGAAAGTCTGGTGCAACAGCAGTTTATCCATACCCATTGGGTGGGTGTGGGTGTAACGATGTTCGATGAGCCTTCACAGCAGATCGTATCTACCGATCAGGTTCAACAACTGTTAAAGCAAGATATTTCTGATGAAGATTTTCATATTCTCTACCGTATGTTGTCGGTTCCCAATGAGCTTGTTCCCTACTTTGGCCTACAAGTTCCCAATGTAAAAACCGCGCACCCAACCACCACTGGGCGCGGGGCCAATTAGCTATTAAATTATCTGGTTAGCAGAAGATATCGGCAGCTTGGGGAGTTTTTCCTATTTGCAATTGGTGGCTCGCCGGCACAGGTGCGAAGGGGCACAATGGGCCCCTCTTTAATTGCTACGGCGAACAGGACGTACCGCGTGGGAAATGGTTTTGTCATCCTTTTGGTACCAATAGGCACACCCATTCATATAAAAAAAGATTTGTGCTTCTTTTCCGCGTGTGGAGGCGGTCCAGGTGCAGTTTGCGGCACCAGGGGGAAACACCGAATCAAGATGAATGTCACCGCCCTTAACATCTTTATTTAGTTTGTCTTTATCATAAAGGGATAATGCTTCATGAGTGGTAGGAATGCGCCAATCGTCAAAGCCCCCCACTTTTTTTTCGTTAGTTTTTTTCAGATATTCTTCCGCTTCTGCGTAAGACACCTCTTTATCCAGATCCAAACGGGAGTCGTTTGCCAGCCAGGTGACGCTGGTCAGTGAATCATAAATAGTTCCATCATCTCTTTTTAAAAAACGTGACTTTACGTTATCCATTCCATTCCTCTCAGTATTATTAGGGCTCCTTTTTCTACTGTTGGGGAGTCACCAATCTTCAAGTTAAATCTATACCTACATTTTAACCGATACATCAAATTTTTTAAATGGTCATTCACAAATAATGCTAGATAGCTGATTAACTTACAATGTAATGTAAAAAGGGACTGCCCTAGATAGCAGCGAATAAATGTTATAGGTGATGGCATTGAGGGAAGAGTAAATTAAAGGAATATTGACTTAGCTGTCTAGGACAGCTTCAAAAAAAGCAAATATATTGAGATGTTGGGGGAGGAAATGTCTGGAATCCTTAAGTCCGAGGCAATTTTATTTACCTACTTGCTCTACATTCTATAAATAATTCCTCTTTTTTGCTTCTATGTGTTTGAGGGGCGCTAAGAGCGATACAGGTCTTCACGACGGTCATTGAAAATATGATTGTGGGGGGTAAGAAATTTTTCTCGGGCTTTTTCCAGATTGATATTAACGACTTGAACTTCTTCTTCGGTTTCGGATGCGCGAACCAGAATGTTTCCATCTGGGTCGACAATCTGGCTCTGGCCTATGAATTTTAAAGATTCCGTACGATTTTCTATCCCTGCTCGGTCAGCGGTGACCGCAAAGATGCGATTTTCCAGACAACGTGTGATCATAGCCTGCGGGCAATGAGGCAGGACTAAATTGGAAGGATGAGCGATAAGGTCTGCTCCCATAAGAGCAAGTGTTCTGGCCATTTCAGGGAACCTCCAATCGAAACATATCATTACGCCTACTTTTGCACCAGCGATATCATAGATTTTGAGAGGAAGATTGCCCACTTGAAAACAGACTTTTTCCGTATCAAAGAGATGGATTTTTCGATACTTCCCGATATAGCCCTCAGGACCTACGATGACGGAGGAATTGTAAACTTGGTCTGCTTCGATTTCGGAAAGGCCAGCAATAAAATATGTATGGGTTTTTTGGGCAAGCGCGATAAGAGCATTGGTGATGGTTCCTCCAGGAATGTGTTCGGCTAAACTACGAGATTCCGCCATGTCCTTAAACTGATAGCCCGTTGCAAAAAGTTCGGGAAAAACAAATAAATCAGCATCATGACCATCGAGAAGTTTTTCTACCCTATCGAGGTTTTCATGAATATTACCAAAAATGGGTTTGTTTTGAACAAAGCCGACTCGAATTAACTCCTTGTTTTTCATATATTTATGAGTGCTATTATTTACTGTGTAGTATATGTGTAGTTATTGAACCTGTAAGTTGCTGTTTTTCCTACACTTACAGACGACTTTATTTGCTGGTTTAGAGTGATATAAAAAGATACTACTACTTCTTCATCTATATCAACAAAAACCCCATACAAGTCCATATATTCATCCATATAGATTATATAAAACTTTCACATCCAAAAAATACACCAGAAATATTTTTCATATCAAAAGATTGGAAACCGAAAAACCCCATCCAAAGTAATGG
>DUAA01000003.1:5505-8982 GCA_012961055.1 Nitrospinaceae bacterium | reverse complement strand
TCCCTCCATTCTTTATTTGTCCTTTTAATCATAGATTAAAAACCTTCAACCGGAGGAAGAAAATTGGTATCTCTCTACACTTAAAAGATGTCAAGGCTTTGGCGTTTAAAACCTTAGAACCTCTATATTATCGAATTTTTTGGAATCGGATAAAAAAATTAAATCCACATCTTTGAGCGTATTGCGGCGAAGGTCTAATTTTTTTAGTCGCGATACTAGAGTAGAATTTGCCAAGGAGTCCAAATTTTTCCGGGTAATGATATTACCCATAATTTCCAACTCTGCAAGCTGATTTAAGGTATTGGACTGGACAATCGCCTGGAACCCGGTATCTCCTACAGAAACCCCATAAATACTTAGCTTAGTCAGGTTCTTGAGGTTTTCAGATCCCGCTAAAATACGGAGTCCTTTTTCTCCCAGATTGTTATTGCTCAAATTAAGCTCTTTTAACTGCCTAAGATACGGGGATTGAGACAGAGCCAGAATGCCTAACGAAGTAATTCCAGTATTTTCTAGGTTCAGACTTTCCACCTGAGAAAGATGGGGGGACTCTGCTAGCGAGACAAGGCCTTTGTCCTCCACCGTATTACTCATCAAGTTCAAGGACTTTAAATTTTTAAGGTGTGAAGAATTAACAAGCTCTTGAATTCCGTGGTAATCAAAATAGTTGTTTCTCAATGACAAAGAAACGATTCCATCCATTTTTTCATAACGTGCTAATGAAATAAGATCCTTATTGTCTAACCTCTGTTCATTGAGGTTAAGATTATCATCCACTCTATTCTTCACCAGCAAATTCCGTGATCGCATAGCTCGCAATACGGTTTCCCCCGCCATGCCAATTTCATTGTCTTGCATATAAAGCTGTACTAAATTATTCAAATGCTTGGACCCTGCAATGTCCAAGGCTCCAGAATCACTAATATGGTTGGAATCAAGCACCAAAGCTTCCACCCGGTTTAAGGTTGGAGAGTGTGCAAGAATACGGGCACCCTGACTTGTAATTTTATTCCAACCCAGATTCAGGTGAACTACTTTTTCAAAAGCACCAGACTGCGCCCACTCAGAAATGCTTTGATCTCCTAAAAAATTACGCCGAAGATTAAGCACCCGAAGTTTGGAAACCACCACGCCATCTGGAAACCGGGTTAATTTATCTTGTCCCAACCTGTTCATCTCCAAGTCCAAGAACCCCAGGTTCAGCAAGGTCTGAGATTTCACAAGGCTCAAGGCCCCAAAATCGGAAACCTGGTTATTGGTCAATTCTATCGATTCAAGGTTTAGTAGGTTTTTAGAAACAGCCAGACTTTGGACCCCTGCATCTCCAATCTGATTGGCATTAAGAATCAGATGCTTTAAGCCAGCCAGCGAACTGGAGTTGGCAAGAGCGACCAATCCTTCATCAGAGATTTCATTCCAGCTTAAATCCAGTTTTCGGACATGCGATAAATCTTTATTTCGACACAAAAAAACAATTCCAGCATTTCCTATTCGCTCATAGGAAAGATCTAGAAACGAATCTTTTCGAACCAATTTATCATTAAGAGCCTGAATTAAATTTAAATCTTTATTTTTAGGATGCATAAATTATTCGCCAATATGTGGATAGTCTGTTTTCACCGCATTCATTTCCTGCAAACGTTTTGAATTATTCAATAGTTCCAGTCCCTGCAGATCAATTCGGTTGTAAGACAAGTTTAATGTTCGGAGGTTTTTTAACCCGGAAAGTTTTGCCAACGCCTGCATTCCCCGAAGACCAATTCGGTTGGCATCAAGGTGTAATTCCTTCAATTGTCTAAGATGGGTAGAGTTTGCCAATGCTTCAGCGCCAAGGTCTCCAATTCGGTTAAACGAAAGATCTAAAACTTCAAGCTTGGAAAGAATTTTGGAGTTTGCTAAAGCTACCGCCCCTTCATCCCCAATTCTATTGGTATATAAGCTAAGATAGCGCAATCGGCCCAACTGCTCCGATTCGGCCAGAGCCCTTGCACCCCCATCTCCAATCAGGTTTTCATACATCCACAGCTCTTTAAGAGGTTCAAAAAACTCCGATTGCGCCAACTCCTCTAAACCCAAGTCTTTTATCTTATTGGTGTGAATATACAGGGTTTCGATATCTGGAAGAGCCACATTTTCAGCCAGATCCATAGCAATCTGGTTATCGATGCCCCTGTTGGAGAAATCCAGAACTTTTTTATCTTTGCTTAAGCCACGCTTGATCCATTTTCGAATAAAAGAAATATCTTCTGACATACTCTCCCCAAGTGCTGGATAAAAGCTCCATTTTATAAAGGTGCAGAGAAAAGTAAAGAAATAAATGGTCTATCTGGATAATTCGTTGTTTCTGAACAAATTTGGACTTACAACCAAACCCTGCCCCTCAATTCACAATGAGATGAAATTCACTGCTCCGTGAAAACTAATATCCCAAAATACTCTAGATAATAAAAGTTTCAGAAAAAGCGTAGTTGGGAAACCACCATTCAAATTATTTTTTAGGGTCAAAATTGATTCTAGTTTATAATTTTGAAGGATTGTAGAAAATTCTCATCCTAGCATTGTAGATCCTCTTTAAATTTTTTGGCAAACGCGCAGAGACAGTGCAATCCACTCTTTTTATAAAATGGAATAACCCTTGCTTGAAACTAATTCATCCATAACACACCCCGCTGTACCTATCCTCGACAAGCTGATTCAGTTTTTTTTGTTCGTGTTTGCCGCTTCTTCCATGTTTTCCATCAGCATCACCCAGATATCATTTGCTCTTGGGGCTTTATCCTGGGCACTAAAAGTCCATCTGACCCAAACCTGGAAAGAACTTTGGGGTACACGGGTAGGTATTGCAATCTTTTGTTTCTGCCTAGCCTGTTTTTTGGCAACGGCGACAGCAGTTGATTTGGAAAGCAGTTTTAAACACCTACAAAAATTGCTTCAATTCATCATATTCTTTTGGGTGATCAATACAGTCCATAATGAGAAACAAAGGGATTTATTAATTAGGACGATAATTATTGCCGGTGTTATTTCGGCCTTGTATGGACTCTATACGTATTTTCAGGTTGGTTTTTCAGTAGCACTCAAACCCATCGGAACAAGAAGCACTCCCGCAACTTTTGCAGGGGTTTTGATGCTTGCAAGTGTAGTGACCTTGAGCTGGTATTTGTTTGATAAACCCAAAAAAAACTGGGTGTTGGGGAGTGTTGGAGTCTTGACCTTCTGTCTGTTAATGACTTTAACAAGACAAGCCTGGCTTGGTTTTTTTATAAGCAGTATATTTCTTTTGTTTTTCTGGAATAAAAAATATCTTTTGATCGTACCATTATTGTTAGCAGGTCTTTTATTTTTTGCTCCTGACAATGTTAAAGACCGTATCCATACCATTGGAAATATAGAGGAAAGTTCCTTCCAATCAAGGGTCTCCCTTTGGAGGGGTGGGTGGGCAATTTTCAAAGACTACCCAATAACAGGCTGTGGGTT
>DUAA01000003.1:0-5410 GCA_012961055.1 Nitrospinaceae bacterium | reverse complement strand
TAATAATATAATTCAATTATTGGTTGATACCGGGATTATAGGACTAGGGCTTTGGGTACTCATTTGGGTTGCATTTTTCATAGAAATCTTTAAACGCTTGCGGGGGTTAACTGAAGAAACGTCTCATGGCAATACCAAGGGTATTTTAATGGGCTCCTCGGCAGCAGTTATTGCCTTTTTAGTTGGGGGCTTATTCGAGACAAGTTTCTACGACTCCGAAATGATGATGTTGCTTTATTTCATTATGGGTCTCTCTCTAGTCAAGGTACAAGAAGCTCCCAGGGTCGCTGTGACTACCTTCAATATGGACCGTGTTTTAAGCGTAAATCATATTCTGTGGCTGGATAAAGTGATTCAGTTTTCTTTGTACACATTTGTTATTTTCTGCACGCTTTCCATAAGTATCACCCAGATATCATTTGCTATTGGGGTTTTGGCATGGCTGATCAAGGTTCATTTAACAAAAACCTGGGATAAAATTTACAGGACACCGGTGGGCCTGCCCATTCTATGTTTTTGCCTTGCCAGCATTTTAGCAGTTATTACATCAGTAGACTATACCGCCAGTCTTCCACACCTCAAAAAGATTATTCAGTTTGCGATTTTATTTTGGGTTGCCAATACCGTGACAAATGAAAAACAGAAAGATTTACTTATAAAACTGCTCATTATTTCAGGAGTAATAGCTTCCATTGTTGGTTTCTCTCAGGCTTGGTCAACTGCGGTAACCCTACAAACCAGAGTCTCAGGAACAATGAGTGTTTATATGACCTTTGCGGGTCTACTTATGCTGGTTGGCCTCATCGCATCGGGAAGATTTCTTTTTAATGACACAAAAGAAAAATGGGTCATGGCCGCAATAGGGCTCATCATACTTTGTTTATTGATGACTTTAACCAGGCAAGCCTGGTTAGGTTTTTCTGTTGGATTATTAGTTTTAATTATTTTCTGGAATAAAAAATACCTTTTAGCTCTCCCCGTAGCAATGGTAGTGCTTCTATTATTTGCGCCAGAAAGCGTAAAAGATCGTATATTCTCGATAATTAATTTAAGCGATTGGACCTTCCAAGCCAGAATCTTTCTCTGGCAAGGAGGATTGGAAATTTTCAAGGACTACCCCATTACCGGTTGTGGGTTCAAGTGTGTGGATGTTCTTCATACTCAATACCCAGACCCCTCTGGCTATATAGCCAAATACAGGGGGATGCACAATAATATCATTCAGTTATTGGTCGACACAGGAATCCTAGGGTTGGGAACATGGCTTTCAATATGGGTAGCCTATTTCCTGAACACATACAAGCAATGGAACAAAACAACCATCAATAGTATTTCCAAGGGTTTGGTTATTGGTTCCTTGGCAGCAGTGTTAGGTTTTCTAGCGGGAGGTATGTTTGAAACAAATTTCTACGATTCAGAGATAGCCATGTTACTTTATTTCATAATGGGGCTCTCTCTCGCCAAGACAAGTAAAAAAGTTGCGCCATAAAAGCGACCGCCTTTAATATTCTCCCACGGGCTGTTATGCAAAAACCTAAAAACTCTTGTCCATTCGTATGAATTTTCAAACTGCCCTTTTTTATTTTTGTTTGCCGTCAATTCTATTATCAGGGCTTCTTAACGGTTGCAGTCCAGCCTCTTCGACAGACCACTCTGCTTTCCGGATGTCCATAAAAAATGAGCCTCCAACCTTAGATTGGGCTCTCGCTACCGATAGCATTTCTTTTACAATCCTAACCAATCTCATGGAAGGACTCACCCAATACGATTCCGAATTAAACCCCAGACCCGCCAT
The DNA here is from genome assembly GCA_012961055.1 of Nitrospinaceae bacterium. Taxonomy (GTDB): domain Bacteria; phylum Nitrospinota; class Nitrospinia; order Nitrospinales; family VA-1; genus LS-NOB. The sequence goes on along the minus strand of DUAA01000003.1, from coordinate 3,615 downwards.
CGCAAAAAAATGGGAATATTCTGATGATGGTAAAACAATCACTTTTTTTCTACGAAACGATGTCTACTGGAGTGATGGAAAGCCTGTCACCGCAAAAGATTTTGAGTACTCTTGGAAACGATTACTTGCGCCTGAAACCGCAGCTCAGTACGCTTATTTCCTTTTCGATATTGAAAATGCATACCAATATAACTCAGGAAAAATAACCGATTCCGATCAGGTTGGAGTCACGGCTCTCGACCCATACGTTCTGCAAGTCCGATTAAAAAAACCGGTAGTTTATTTTCCCAGTATCACCACGTTTATGGTCACCTACCCAGCTCGGGAAGATGTGATCCTCAGATTTGGGGACTCTTGGACACAACCTGGAAACATTGTCACAAACGGCCCTTTTACACTGGAAGAATGGGAACACGAATACAAGCTGATTTTGAAAGCCAACCCGCGCCACTACGAAGGCAAACCAGTTATTGATACCGTCCAGATTTATGTTGTGCAAGAACCCACTACCGCTCTAACTCTTTACGAAACCGGAGAGTTGGATTATATCGAACTGCCCCCTGTAGCCATTCCTCATTTTAAATCCAGCCCAGAATATCGTAACAAACCCCAACTCCGAGGATATTACTATGGCTTCAACGTTAAAAAGCCCCCCTTTGATGACGTGCGGGTTCGACAAGCATTTGCACACTCAATTGATCGGTCCCGGATTCCAGGGTTCTTGAGAGGGGGGGAGATTCCTTCCGCATCATGGATTCCCAAAGGCATGTTTGGCTATAACGAAAGTATAGGGTCAAAATTTGACCCACACAAAGCAAGATCTTTGTTGGCAGAAGCAGGTTACCCTGATGGAAAAAATTTCCCAAAAGTCACTGCCATCTTCAACACAGGCGATCTAAACCGATTCATTGGGGAGTTTGTTCAGGCTCAATGGAAAGAACATCTGAATGTTCATATTGATTTCGAAAGTCAGGAGTGGAAAGTTTTTCTCAGCCGGTTAGATCTGGATCCGCCTCAGATTTTCCGGTTGGGATGGGGAGCCGACTTTCCAGACCCCGACAACTTCATGAACTTGTTCATTAAAACCAGTGGCAACAATCGTCTGCAATGGTCTCACCCACGTTATGATGAACTGGTCGCTCTCGGGTCCACGTTGAAAAACCCTGAAGAACGAAAATCGATCTATGATGAAGCTCAGATATTGCTCACTGAAAAAGAAGCCGCAATGATTCCCCTTTTTGTTTCGGCCCAAAATCTACTGGTCAAGCCTTATGTCAAGGGTCTAAAGACTAATGCCATGGAGCTTTTATATTTAAAAAGAATTCATTTACAAAGAGTCAACTCAGCTGACTAAAAGCATAAAAAAAGGCCTGCTAGCATTTGCCAGCAGGCCTTTTTGAAAAAAATCCTATTCGATCGCCAAGAATCCGCAGGCCTGATAACAAGCGTTGCAGTTGATGCACAAATCCATATCAATGTGCGCCGCAACTTTACGGGTTCCACCCGTAATTGCCCCTGTAGGACAGGGTTTAATACATGCGCCACAAGCTACGCAATCTTCTTCTTTAACATAATAACGATAAAGGCCGGTACATCTGGCCGCATCACAGATTTGATCTACAATGTGACGCTCATATTCTTTTCGGAAATATTTCAACCCCGTAAGAATCGCTTTCGGTGCTGTTTCTCCCAACCCGCATAATGAAGTCTGGCTAATTTCCTCACACAATGCTTGAAGCTTGTCGAGGTCTTCCATTTTGCCCCGGCCTTCCGAGATGTCATCCAACTTAGCACGTATCAGCGTCAGACCAATTCGGCAAGGAGTACATTTACCACAAGTCTCACCTTCGTTAAACCCGATAGAAAACTTTGCTAGGTCAATCACACAAGCCGAATCATCATAGGCCGCAAAGCTGGCCTGACCCATCAATACACCGGCCTCAAGAAGGCTTTCATAGTCCGTTGCGGTATTAGCTTTTTCAGGCGGCAAAAACCCACCAGTAACCCCGCCCACATGAATCACCTTGAGTGCTTTTTTCTTTTGAATACCGCCACAATAATCATCAATGGCTTCCTGAAAAGTGGTTTTCATATCCAGCTCCATCAGCCCGTTGTACTTGATGTTTCCGGAGATCGCCCATACTTTGCAACCCTGAGCATTTTCATTACCCATCGCCGCGTACCAATCCGCACCATTCTTGATGATCTTGGGAACTGTGGCCCAGGTTTCTGCATTATTCAATACGGTCGGCTTGCCCCACAACCCCGCATCGCAGGAATGCGGCGGTTGTGCTTTTGGGAAGGGACGCTTGCCCTCTACCGATTCCATTAATGCCGTGGACTCTCCACCAATAAATGCCTCAAGTCCTTCATGCACACGAAAATTGATGCTGAAATCCGTACCCATAATATTATCGCCAAGAAATCCTCTTTCTCGTGCCTGTTCTAGCGCCGTATTCAACCGCTTGACCGCGATCGCATAGTCCGAACGGGTGTAAATAATTCCCTCCGTTGCTTGAATAGCGTATGCACCGATCAACAAGCCTTCGATCACCTGATGCGGATTGCCTTCCAAAACACTGCGGTCCATATAAGAAGCGGGGTTGCCCTCATCCCCATTGACCATAATATAGCGGGTACCTTTTTCATCAGTCCGAGCCTTAACCGCCTTTTCCCACTTATTAGCTGTGACAAATCCACCGCCACCTTTGCCGCGTAAGCCAGATTTTTTGACTTCGGCGATTACCTCATCGGACTTCATAGTGGTTAAAACTTTTTTCAAAGATTCATAACCACCCACCTTGATGTAATCATCAATACTTTCAGGATCAATCGCCCCACCATGTTCCAACGCAACACGGGTCTGCTTTTCTAAAGTCGTATAATAATCTGCTTTCGACGCCGCTTTCTTAAACACCTTGCCGCCCACGATATGGTCATTCAAAATGTTTTTGACCATTGCAGGTTTAACTTTTTCGTAGGTCACACGAGGTTCGCCGGGAATATAAACGTCTACCAGAACATCACGGCTACAATAGCCTCGACACCCTACTTGACTCATTTCGCATTTACGCTCACCCAGTTTGGCATCAGCTTGCATTTCAGAAATCTGCTTCTGAAATTCGGCATAAACTTCATTACCGCCTTCAGCAACGCCACTCAGGCTCAAGCATACAGTTATTTTTATTTGGCCCTGTTTTTCAGCTACGGCCTGACCCTGTTCTTCAACGGCTTCCATGAACAATCTCCCGTCGTTATTCGAAAAAATTAAAAAATATTTCCAGCTGTAGTTCCGACACCTACCGGCAAATCATCGCCGGCAAGCAGCAAGAACCTGTCAAGCCACCAAAACCGCTTGCTCCCAAATTAGAGCCATATTTCCTCAAGGCGCAGCCTCACTATAAGTCGGCCCCACGGCCAGTAATTTGGCTAACCAATATGTCATAAAATCCAAGAAAATCCCACCTATTCTAGTAACCCGAACCCCAATTGTCAAACTTTCCCTAGGACCTGATTTCAATAGACTTTTGACCTTAAATAATGCCATTTTTCAAAAGCTATCTTTAAAACCCTAAGGTGAACCTTTAACAAAAGTCCTCAAACACCAATAAAATA
>DUAA01000002.1 GCA_012961055.1 Nitrospinaceae bacterium | reverse complement strand
CTTTAGGAAAGTTTATGGAAATCGTAATCAACTTTGAAGATATGAAATGGGCAGCAATCGGGCCAGAACTCATCATCATGATGACTGCCTTCTTCATTCTTCTCTCCGGACTTAAAAAAGAAATGAATAAACTTTCTTTTTTAAGTGGGGTTGCCCTGATAGGTATCAGCGTAGCATTAATATTTACCCTGACTCTTTGGGGAGAAGCTCCGACAATTGAAAGCGGAGGCAATCCACGCATATTTAGCGGTGCTTTAATCAACGACCGATTTTCCCTGGCTTTCAACCTAATATTTCTGTTGATGTCCTTGTTTGTAGTTTTTGGTTCAGTACGTTACCCGCAGGAAAATCATGAAAATAAGGCGGAGTACTTCTCTCTTCTGCTGATGGCTATTGCCGGCATGATGTTTTTGGCTAAATCTGGAAACCTGATTACAATATTCATGTCTCTGGAGTTATTTTCCATTGCTCTATATATTCTTTGTGGCTTTTCCGCCAAACACGGGACGGGCAAGGAAGGACCCCATAGCAAGATGGAATTAAGCTGGGAGACCCTGGCTTCACAAGAATCTACCGTCAAATATCTACTGACAGGTGCTTTTTCCTCCGCCATTTTGGTCTATGGAATGGCCTTGATTTATGCTGGTAGCGGAACAACTGAAATAAGTATGATCGGTCTACTCATTCAAGAAAACCCCTACACCAAGAACACGCTGGTTTATATTGGGATGGGACTGATGTTTTGTGGATTGGCTTTTAAAATCTCTCTGGTTCCTTTTCATTCGTGGACTCCCGATGTCTATCAGGGTGCGCCAACTCCTATTACAGGATTCATGTCAGTAGCGACCAAAGCGGCAGCTTTCGCAGTAATTATCCGAATTTTTTTCACCGCCTTCCCAAAACTGGAACCAGTATGGGTACCCATTATGTTTGGTATATCAATCCTGACCATGCTTATAGGAAATATCGCCGCTATTTTTCAGGATGACCTCAAACGGATGCTCGCCTATTCGGGTGTTGCTCATGCCGGATACCTGCTAATCGGCATTATCACTAATACTCAGGAAGGTATGGCCAGCATTATATTTTACCTTGCCGTTTACCTGTTTATGAACATTGGAGCGTTCGCGGTCGTCTTCATTATGGAGGGGGAGGGACAGGAAGGCAACTCCATCAACCGGTTCAAGGGGCTGGCTAAGAAGAAACCTCTACTGGCAGTAGCTATGAGCCTGTTTATGGTTTCCCTTGCAGGGTTTCCACCCACGGCGGGTTTCTTTGGGAAATTGTTTGTTTTCTATGCCGCAATAAAGGAAGGATACATTCTCATAACCGTAATGGCAGTTATCGCCAGCATCATTTCCGTTTATTTTTATCTCCGTGTGATCGTCATGATGTTTTTCCATGAAGATGAAAATGGTCTGCAACCAGTAATATACAAAGGCATGGGAGCTTTGATCACCGTCAGCTGCGTAATGGTCATAGCAATTGGGCTGTTCCCCTCTTTTCTAATGGAGCTGGCTCGAGGTGCTGTCCCTTTTTAACTTGCCACGCACCTATTAGCCTTCCATCCTACGCATATGTACGGACTCCCGGATACTGCATTGCTCTCCAACAAAGGTTTTATAGACATATAAAGTTTTTGAGTTCGCTCATTATTCCCCTAACATTTGAATCCGACTTCTTCTCTTACGCAACCAGTTGCCAAAATCACTTAGGTTTTAGTATCACCTTATTTTATCCAAGGCACGAACTTTGTATTCAATGAAAGTTTTGTGCGGAATGCGCAAGGCTTTAGTAATCCGCCTGATTTCTACCATTTCTTCATGAGCCATCGTTCCATCTGCTATGGATATCTCGAACAAGCATTCCATCAAATGAATACGATCATTGTAGGATGCAACTCTAATCAACTCCGTAACCACTTCATAAAAGTCAAAGCCTTGGCATGCCTGCTCCTCCACCACTTCGAACAGCAGAGTTAATTCATTTCCCTTTAAAGAAAACTGATCGGTAAGACAACGTTTCAATGCCTTTTTCTCTGCTGGGTCAAAATGGTCATCCACGTGGGCAATCGTTGCCATCAGCGTACCTATAAGGCAAATAAAATATAGTCTCTCATTGGAGAGGTTGGTGGAAATTTTAGAATGTTTACTTTTAAGTTCAATCTTTTTCAGCACACAGCGCTTAAAATATTTTTGCATATCGGAATTCGGATCCCGCGCTTGCTTAAAAATAGTTTTCTGGAAAAAGTTTCGGACCCGGCTTAAGGACCTTTTTGTAAAAGAGGTGTTTTCCAACCAAACAGAAAACTGATCGACCAGTTCCCTTTCATCATTCTTCAACCGTTTATGCGCCCCGACCATGGATTCTAAAGCATCCAGGATTTCTTTCTTTTCTTCGGGAGAAGATAAATCTGCTATCATCTGGCGATATAAATCATCTTTTTCCTTTTTTGAGACCGGCGATAGCAAGTAAGGCTTTAGCTCGTCTACCTCATGTTTTTCCAAATTAAATTTTTTAAAAAATAATTTTAAAATATTAAATTCTGATTGCGAAACTTCTCCATCCGCCCAGGCAATGGTCGCAAGTACTTTAAGAAAAGTTATTTTTTTAAACTTTGACATAGCATTGTCCTCAATCGAAGCGGTTTAACCAAACCCGGCTTCTGCCTGGAGTTGGTGATAGGGCAAATAAATCCAGAAACCCGTCCTGATTAATGTCAGCAAAATCCATCTCCCTAAAATTCCGAAAACGTGGAAGCCTCTTGCGCGTTTCATTTACAAACTCCCACCGGCCCCTTCCCTGCAAATAACAAACTCCCTTGGAGGTCAAGATCAAGGCGTCAGGTTTACTATTTCCGTTCGCGTCCAAAAGGTAGACCTTGTAAGATGGAATACGAGGAAGTAACTTGTGTGACCGTTTTTTAAAATGTCCTCTTCCTGTATTCTCAAGAAAATACACAGTTTCTCCAGGATACCCTTGGTAATACGTTTCGATCTCTCTATTTACTATCAGAAGGTCATTATCTCCATCCCCATCAAAATCAGCCCAGTCGGCATGTTGACTATCGTCAAGAATACGGGGAATATGAGAGTCGGTCCAGTCCCTGAATTTCCCCAATCCGTTATTTAAAAGCAACCGGTTCTGGCCTCCTGCATAAATCAGAAAAACATCCACAACGCCATCCCCATCATAATCAGCAAAAGAGGCATCCCGAATTCCTGCAGGAAGACGAGGCAACAGTAAAGCCGTGAAATCCTCAAAATTCCCCTCGCCTTTATTAATGAGCACGCGGGTTTGGTGCCTGGAAACTTTTCCATTGTCGCTCAGAACTCTTTGACCAAAATAAAAAAGATCCTTATCTCCATCCTGATCCAAATCTACAGAAATCACCCTGTCTATGCCCAGCCTGAGAGAGTAAGAACCTCCATTATCTTTAGCGTAAAAATAAGATTTCTTATTGTTAAAAAGAATTTGCGTGGACACCTTTCCTGCTTTTTTTATTATCAGGACCAAGTCATCACCACCATCAAGGTTCAGATCTGCACGAACAAGAGAAAGGATAGGGTCTTCCAGCTCCGCCAACCATCGACCTGAACCTTTCTGCTGAAAACCTTTACTATTTTGATTGATGAAAACCTGTATTTGTGATTCTCCTTGCTTCACCTTTTTTAAAATCATCAAATCCAACAAGGCATCCCGATCTGCGCGCAGGAAAAAGGCTTGTCTCAGGGAATAATTTTGTGTCGGAAAATATTTTTGGGTCACATCGCGAAAATGCTGGCGGGCTGGATTATCCGCAATATTAGACTGAGATCCCCCACACCCGTACAGAAACACCATTACGAACAAAGATCGCAACAGAAGTTTAATCAAACAAAAATTTGGGCAATGTTTCTTGTGATAAGTCGATTTGCAACCATTCATGGGCAGCTATTCTTTGTGAAAAAATTTGGCGGATTCAGTTTTAATTTATTTAACAAAATTATCACCATGAGACGGATCACGATGGGAAAAAACCAGCTTTTAAACATTAGTCACTTCTGCAACTTTGATCCCTTCACAAATGGTGCTATGTCCAAGCTTTTCCGAGAGAACTAACCTTTGCGTCCATAGAGCACTCATCCTCAGCATACTGAGCATCATCTACCAGGACGTCGCTCGACACGGGTCATACCGCCACATACACTAACCGTTTCAAGATTCTCCCCTGGAATACTTCCTCTAACGCCCCAAAACTTTATCAGTACTCCACACTCTTTAATTTAATTTTAAAAAAATATCTACATTGCTTAATATTTCCAAACCATCAGGAAATAATTTCCCTAAGACCTATTATAAAATATTAAGAGGATGGGGTTATAAATAATTCCCCAGACAAGAATAATAGATTTCTATGAAAACAAACATCCCTTAAAATAATTTACACGCACCTTAAAAAGCCAAAGATTTACTTAAAACTTTTAGCGTGGAGTATCTGTTCATTTCCCTTTAAATACTTTTTTACAAATTCTACTTCCGATGCATTTAAGGTGTCTGGTTTCCAAAATCCAGGAAATGTATTCTGAAAACCGTAAGCAAAACAACGAGCTATTTGTTCCCATTCAGGCTTTACTGGTAATATTTCTTTCAACGTTTGCGTTCCTGAAATCAAAGATGTTAACCCCCGTATTTTCTCAGTTTTTGACGAAAAGCGCAGCAGGCTATGGGCTAATTCGGGATCCCAATCCAGCAAGATAGAACCATGTTGCAAAAAAGCCCCATTCAATCGGCGCTGGGCACTACCAACCAATTTTTTTCCTCCTGCTGTAATTTCCCAATGATTGATTGCCGAGAAACATGCTGGAGAACGGGTCTGACCTGAACCTCTTTGGCCTTTCCCAACCATTTCCAGTTGCGGAACACCCGCTTGTTTCAATGAAGCAATTACAGCTTTCGACACAATTCCAAAAGCTCCGGCAAGGTTTCCGGGAAACTGAGTGTGAGGGATGGGTGCCACCAAACTATAGGTGAGTTCAAATTGGTGCAGCAAAGCCCTTCCTCCGGTAAATCGCCGGACGATAGGAATATTGTTTTGCTCACACTGAACCTTATCCACATCCTTAAATTCATTTTGAGAATAGCCAATGGAGAGAGTCGGTTTTTCCCAACCGTACAACCTCAACGTTGCGGGGGACTGTCCTCTCTCGCAGGCAGTAAGAATCGCCCTGTCTATGGCCATATTCAATCTGCCATCCAGAGCACCATCTTCGATCAATCTCCAGGCTGAATCATCAATCATTACAACTTCATACCTTACTTATTCTGAAAATAAAATTTTTGACTCGAATTGATTTATCCTATAAATATTAAAGCATGAGAATCAATTTCAGACATGTTCAAAGATCAATATTTTTTCTTAGCTTCGTCCTTATTTGGGATATTGGAAACCCATTAGCTTCCATGGCCTTTGAAGAACTAGGCTCGATGCGGAAAGAATGTCGGTCCACTTGCCATCAACCAGAGCATATTCTTAAGGCAATGAAAAATAAATATACTCAGGCCGAATGCAAGGCCTGCCACACAGGAATTGTAGAAAAAATGGTGCCATCTCCATTTTCAGTTCCCAAGCCTTTAAGGCTAATCAGCAATAATAAGCTTTTGTTGAAATCCCTTATCCAAGTCAAGTCCAGTTCTTCATCTAAAGAATTCATGCGTCAGGATAAATCCACAACCGCTATGGCTGAAGTTCCTGCAGGAGAGTTCATCATGGGATCGAACGAGCGCTGGGATGATGAAGCACCCGAGCATTTATCTTCAACAGATGCATTCTATATAGACCTGAATGAGGTGACAAATACAAATTATAAAGAATTTATAGACGCCACCCAAAAAGTTTCCCCTTTCCACTGGCTGGAAGGAAATATCCCAAAAGGCAAAGAGAATCACCCTGTAGTTTACGTCAACTGGTTCGATGCCAACGAATACTGTGTCTGGACTGGCAAACGTCTGCCGACTGAGCAGGAATGGGAGAAAGCGGCTCGAGGGGAAGATGGCCTTATTTATCCGTGGGGAAACGTTTGGACCCTGGATAAATCTAATAATCCTTACAAGCATTCCACCGGCACAGAACCTGTTGCCTCATACCCGGAAGGCCGCAGCCCCTATGGACTCTATGATATTTCCGGAAATGTGTGGGAATGGGTGGACAGCTACTATTTACCACACCCAGGCAATCCCGTCACACATGCAGAGTACGGCAATGACAAAAGGGTACTGAAAGGGGGTTCTTGGTTCGACTGCCTTTCTTATGGTTGCGGATTGAGCGCCCCGACTTTTAACCGAAGTTTCTTTACCCCGGAGGTGAAAAATAATAGCTTTGGGTTTCGTTGCGCTAAAACAAAAAACCCGTGAACATCTGAAACTCACCTTTGACTTCACGTAAGCACCTACCTCTAATTTGTGAAACAACCTCCCTCTCGGGTTATCACAAAACCAAGAAACAAATACCTCAAAAAATAAATTTAGAAAATTGATCGCTAGCTCAGGATAAAGGTATAATGTCATCCCGTGGGCGTGAACCCGACTAGCATTAAGTATCTGGCTAGCCATTAACATTCACGGCTCAATGAGCTTTAGCCCAGTATTGCCTCCGAGGGGGGGCTGGGAAAACTGGTATGCAAAGCGGGCATTCCCCAACCGCAAATTGAAACAGACTAAGGAGGCATGATGGGCTCGGACGACAGAGAAAAAGCACTAGAACTGGCATTCACACAAATTGAAAAACAGTTTGGCAAAGGCTCCATAATGAAACTGGGTAAAGCCGAAAGCCTAAAGGGTATCAAAGTAATTTCCACAGGTGCCATTTCTCTGGACCACGCATTAGGTGTGGGTGGGGTTCCAAGAGGTCGAATAATCGAAATTTACGGCCCGGAAGGCTCAGGAAAAACCAGTTTAACTCTACACATTATTGCGGAAGCACAAAAAGATGGAGGCGTTGCCGCCTTCATAGATGCAGAACATGCTTTGGACCCAGAATATGCCAGCAATCTGGGTATCAACCTAGATGAACTCCTTCTCTCCCAACCCGATACAGGCGAGCAAGCTCTGGAGATCGTAGAAGTTCTTGTTCGCAGTGGGGCTGTAGATGTCATCGTGGTCGATTCTGTAGCTGCCCTAGTCCCAAAAAATGAACTCGATGGAGATATGGGCGATTCCCATATGGGCTTACAGGCTAGGCTGATGTCTCAGGCCATGCGCAAACTAGCAGGGGTCGTCAATAAATCCAAAACCTGCCTGATATTCATCAATCAGATACGCATGAAAATCGGAGTAATGTTTGGGAACCCTGAAACAACCACGGGCGGAAACGCGCTAAAATTCTACTCTTCTGTGCGCATGGATATCCGCCGCATTGCAGCCTTGAAGGATGGAGAAAGCGTCATTGGAAATCGCACTCGAGTAAAGATTGTGAAGAACAAGGTTGCCCCACCATTTCGTCAGGTTGAATTCGACCTTATCTATGGAAAAGGCATATCCAAATACGGAGACCTGCTAGACCTGGGTGTGGCTAATGATATCATCACCAAAAGTGGGACTTGGTTTTCCTATAACGAAAACCGGATTGGTCAGGGCCGTGAAAATTCGAAAAGGTTTTTGTCTGAAAATTTAGAACTCTCAGCAGAAATTGAAGAGCGCCTACGAAAAACCCTGGGGTTGGTTCCATCTGAAGGAAATGTAAAGGAAGGCGCTGAAGAACTGCCAACAAAGGGAAAGAAAGCTGAAAAAAACTCCTAAGCGGAGAACTTCCCCTGATGACTTACAATGTCTTTATTTGATGGGCAAATAGTTTGCTCGGCCCAACTAATTATTGCTTGCTGGCCACGCCTAGCGGGCAGAGAATAAAACCACCTGATGCCGGATCATAAAGCCCTCAAATCTGCTAAATCTGTGGCCTTAAAATACCTCGCTTATCGGGCCCGCAGCATAATGGAGCTTGTTCAATATCTGGGGAAAAAGGCGCACACCTCTTCCACCATTCAAGAAACTATTAAATATCTTGAAAATCTGAACTACCTTGATGATCGACACTTCGCGATGGAATGGAGTCGGACAAGAATTGAGGGGAAAAAATTCGGCAAAGAACGAATGCGCCATGAACTTTCCGCAAAAGGAGTCGCCTCTCATATTATTGAAACCACTTTGAATACGCTTTATGATGCCAACCCTGAAAAAGATCTTGCACTGGCTTGCGCCAGTAAAAAACTAGCCACTCTTCATGGATTGGAATCCAAAAAAAAAGCACGGCGATTAGCCCATTACCTGCAGCGAAGGGGTTTTTCCTCTGATATCATTTATGAGACGCTGAAAATTTCGGCCACTAATCTTGAAGGTGAATAGCAATGATTCATCTCGCCGAGATCATGATTGCCAATAATAAAAACCCATTGGAAGTTTTCAACAAAAGGTTTCTGGAAGATAAACGCTACACCCTCCCTATCAATCTTTGACCAGAATTAATTGAAAGAATGGAATTTAGTCAGGCAATTCCTTATCCTCTATTAGTCGGGGCTATATTTTGTTTTGGACTGGTAGTAGGCAGTTTTGCTAACGTGTGTATTTACCGCTTACCCCGAAAAGAATCTGTCGTGTTTCCCGGATCGCACTGCCCAGCATGTTCGTCAGCGCTCCGTCCGCTGGATAATATTCCGATCATCAGTTATATTGCCCTACGTGGGAAATGTCGGCACTGTTCCGTATGTATTTCTCCAATTTATCCGGCTATCGAGATGGTTACTGCCATCCTTTTACTGGCGGGCATTTTAAAATTCGGGCTGACATTTAAATTCCTAGTTTATTGTGTGATGGCTCCTGCGCTAGTTATCATTACTGCTATCGATATTGAACACCAAATCATCCCTGATGTGATCACGCTCCCAGGGATTATCCTTGGGCTTGCGGTGGGAGCGTGCACAATCGGCTACACAGCCTCATTGACAGGGATTTTTGTTGGAGGTG
>DUAA01000001.1:1163-1550 GCA_012961055.1 Nitrospinaceae bacterium | reverse complement strand
TAACTTCTATAACGCAAAAGTGACAGGTGATGGTCGTGGCCGTTTCCCAGGACAGGATAGGTATGATGAAACCGTTCCAAAAACTGGTGGCTATGCAAGCGAAATAGATTGTCTCGCTGATATTAAAGGTACTTCAGCAACATTCGGTACTTTTGATCATGCCGATGCATCCCAATGGGCATCCGTTTTCAGTACTAATAATCCCGATGCAACAGCTCCAACTGATCACCATATAAGTACATCGGAAGATGAAAATTATGATGGCAGCTTTGACGAGTTTGTAGGCTCGGAAGAATTCTTGAATGAATTTGGTGGCAACGCAGTTAAGAGCCCTTTCCAGGATGGTCACTATATTTATACAGTGATTGCTGGATCAGGTTCTGGCAC
>DUAA01000001.1:276-1043 GCA_012961055.1 Nitrospinaceae bacterium | reverse complement strand
TTGAAGCACACCACAACCAAAGGAAAAAACAACAAGGAGTCTAAAATGACTAACTCTAATAAAACTAAAGGATTTACTCTGATCGAATTGATCATGGTCACAATCATACTCGGTATTCTAGCTGCCGTTGCGATCCCTCGCTACATGACATCCATAACTAAAGCTGAAGAAGCTGCAGAAGATGCGGTGATCTCTAGCATAAGAGCAGGCTTAGAAACTTATGCAACTGAAGAACTCATGAAAGATGGACGTCCTGAACATCCAGTGAACCCGTTTGAAGGTTTAGAGACAAAACCAGCTGGACATACTACAGATGCAACTGATGCTAATGTTGACGGGGAGTGGACATACAATACGACTACCACTGCTATCACACATATGCGGAACGACAACTCTGTCCATCATTGGGACTATAACGAGGGTATTCATACAGCTGGAGCTGAAGCACTGGATACAACACCAATTGGTCCCCGGGTAGCCGGAGCAAGTGTAGTTAGCTAATTTTCAAAAACAGTTTTAACAAATATGAATCTAAAAAGGCTCCGGCTCACCCCGGAGCCTTTTTAGATTCAAGACGTAATTAAAGATAAATGATACAAAACTTGAAAAATAAAAATGGATTCACTATGATGGAACTGGTGGTCACACTAGCCATTTTGGGAATCTTGGTGAGTGCTTCCATTCCCGCTTACAACGGTGTGGCGGAACGGACGCAGGGAAAACGAAATGAAGTCAACATGCAAACGATCCGGGAAGTATTTTTCCAT
>DUAA01000001.1:0-266 GCA_012961055.1 Nitrospinaceae bacterium | reverse complement strand
AAAGTGGCAGGACCGCCCACTTTCCTCCTGCCCCCACGAATCAAACCCATGTCATGGATGATGAATGGGCCAGCACACCCATGGACTCCACTCTCTCCCCAGAAGCGCCCAAAGATTTGTTCTCCCAAAATGAAGTGCCCAAAAACGCCAATAATAAATCCTTCAAGTATGAAACATGGCTGGATACGGTCGCTGCCACAGGAGAAGTCAGGTATTATATCAAAATAGAAGACATCGATCAGGACAGTCCTTCCTACGAAAAATAC